>JAGOZX010000085.1 GCA_018058425.1 Sebaldella sp. | reverse complement strand
ATAACAAATAAGACTACAGATACTACGACTAATCGTTGGTTAAATCTTCAACCTGAATGAAGAATAGGAATAATAGATAAGTTAAGTTATGAAGGTTGGTTAGGATACTATACAATGTTTAATGATGCTATAGGAAGTGGTTATTCTGATAGAGAAATAGAGTCAGAATCTGGTTTAGTGTATAAATTTAATGACACTGTATCAGCTAGAGTAAATTATTATTTAGACAGAGGATGGGATGTAGGAGGACAATCAGCAAATTCTTTTAATAACCAGCAAATAAGAGGATATTTACCAGTTAATTTAGAACTATTCAGCTTTGGAAAATCTACAATAACACCATATTTTAGACAAACAGTATATGATGATGCGAATGAATTTGACACAAGATTAGGTTTAAGATTTGATCAAAAATTACCAGGTGGTTTTGCAGTATCATTAGAATACGCGTATGAAATGAGAGATTTTAAAGATTCAGCAGCAGGAGCACCAGGGTTTCAGAAATTCCATTATACAGGAGTAGGACTAAATTATTCATTTTAATTAAAGAAAAAATATTCCCCCATTTATTTTAGATAATAAGTGGGTTTTTTTATTACTTTACTTTAGGTTTTACAACAATAAAATACATTTAAGAGGACTTGACTTATTAGAATGTATAAGCTACTATTTAAACAGTATGATTTTAAAGATAGGAGGAGTAGTATGATGGATTTAAATTCAAAAGAGGTTCTGTTATTTACGTCAGATAAGCTAGGTGAAGGAGATCATGAACTAGGTGAAATATTAATGAAAAGTTTTATCCATGTTTTATCAGAAAGTTCTAAAATACCTAGTACTATAATATTTTACAATTCAGGAGTGAAATTAACCACAGAAGATTCAGTGTGTTCAAAAGACTTAGAAATCATTGGAAAAAATGGAGCTGAATTATTAATATGTGGAACATGTGCAGATTATTATAATATAAAAGAAAAAATATCAGTTGGAAAAATTAGTAATATGGTAACAATTGTTCAAGAATTACAAGATGCAAAAAAAGTATTAAAACCGTAAGGTTAATAAAAAAATATAAAAAAAATTCCTCTTTCATTTTATCAAGAAGATATATGGAAAGAGGAATTGTATTTCTTAAAATATAAATAAATTTTATTTATAAAAAGAATAGTAAATCTTTATAAGTTGGCATTGTCCAAATAGTTCTGTCAACTAACTTTTCTAAAACATCACATGGAACTCTTAATCTGTCTATTCCCATGTAAAGTTCATCATGAGCAAAGTCTAACTTTTTCTTAATATCAGAAATTCCATTTAAATTTTCTAATTTTACTTCTAAATTTTTTACTTCTTTTCTTAATATATTAACATTTTCAAGTATTATCTTAAATAAGCTTTCTTGTTCTTTTGTTAATAACTTTGATATTTTAGAAGCTTTTTCTATATTATCAGCCAAAATATTAGCATACTTTATTCCAGAAGGCAGGATATCTTTATTAGCTATTTCTATTAAAGTTCGTGATTCGATAGTCAGCTGTGTTATATATCTTTCAGAATAAGCATTATATCTAGATTCTAACTCTTCCTTAGATAATATTTTTAAATCAGTACAAATTTTTGTTATATCTTTATCTAAAAAAGTAGGTAATGATTTATTAGTAGAAATAATATTTGAAAGTCCTCTTTTTTTAGCTTCTTTTTGCCATTCTGTACTATATCCATCTCCATTAAAAATTATTCTGTTATGCTTTTTATAAGCTTCTGTAATTATTGTAATAACAGCCTTATCTTTATCTTTAGACTTTTCTAACTTATCAGCATATTCAGATAAAACCTGTGAAACTATTATATTGATAGCAGCAGCAGTAGTAGCTGGAGTTGAACTAGAACCAGGCATTCTAAATTCAAATTTATTTCCAGTAAAAGCAAATGGTGAAGTTCTATTTCTGTCACCAGCATCTAAAATTAATTTTGGAAGGCTGTCTATACCTATTTCTAAACTATTTATAGCTTCTTTAGTACTTTTTTTATTTAGAGCAACTATTTCTAAAGCATTAGTAAGAGGTTCACCTAAAAAGATAGAAATTATTGCTGGGGGAGCTTCATGCCCACCTAATCTGTGATCATTTGTGGCACTTGCAGTAGTTACTCTAAGTAAAGGATAGTATCTATCCACAGCTTCGATAACAGCTGATAGAAATAAAATAAACTGTAAATTCTTTTCTGGACTATCACCTGGTTCTAGTAAGTTTTCTCCATCATCAGTTGCTAAAGACCAGTTATTATGTTTTCCAGAACCATTTACTCCAGCAAAGGGTTTTTCATGCATCAAAGCGACTAAGTCATGTCTTAGAGCAACCTTTTCAATTGTCTCCATAACTATTTGATTTTGATCTGATGCTAAATTTGCAATACTAAAGAGTGACGCAATTTCAAATTGATTTGGAGCAACTTCATTATGTCTAGTTTTCGAAGAAATTCCTACTTTCCATAATTCTATATCTAGATCACTCATAAAATTTATAACAGTTTCTTTAATTTTACCAAAATAGTGATCACTTAATTCTTGACCTTTTGGAGCTGGTGCTCCAAATAAAGTCCTTCCAGTTAATAATAAATCTTCTCTTTTTTCAAATAATTCTCTTTTAACTAAAAAGTATTCTTGTTCCACACCTAAAGTACAGAAGACATTTTTAGATTTTGTATTTCCAAGAGCTTTTAAAATTCTAAGACTGTGTTTATTAATTGTTGACATAGACCTAAGTAACGGTACTTTTTTATCAAGTGCTTCTCCATTATATGATATAAAAGCTGTTGGGATATATAGAGTAGCTCCATTTTTATTTTCTTTTATAAATGGTGGAGAACTTGTATCCCAAATTGTATATCCTCTTGCTTCAAATGTACTTCTTAAGCCTCCATTAGGAAAAGAAGAAGCATCAGACTCACCTTTTATAAGGTTTTTTCCAGAAAATCTATAAATGATTTCCTCATCACTAGACGGTTCTAAAAACGAATCGTGTTTTTCTGCAGTTAGATCAGTTAGAGGATGAAACCAGTGACTATAATGAGTAGCTCCACGCTTTATAGCCCAGTCTTTTATTGCGTTAGCTACAACTTCAGCACTTCTTGGTGTGAGTTCTACTTCACTAATTTGAGAAAGCTTAAACTCCTTAAAAACTTCTTTCGGTACTCTTTTTTTTAAATTTTTGTCTGTAAATGCATTTTGTCCAAAAAAGTTCATCGTGTTTTCCATAATTATTCCTCCGAAATATTAAATTTATAAAGATTAGTAACTAAGACAGCTTTGTATTCATAATCACTTATGAGTTTTGTATCCATCTTTCAGGTTGTTACCACCTAGAGAATATCCGCTGATAAATCGACAATTCTCTCTCCTCGTCAGCTATAATACATGATAAGTTAGCCCTAGCGCTTTTGTTCATTTTTAATCTTCTTCATTAATTATATTATATTTATACTTTTTTAGTCAAGCATAAATTTAGTAAATGATTTAAAAAAAAGAGATAATAGAGTAAAGAATAGTAAAATCAATAGAAAAATAGAAAAAAATAGAGAATAAAAAGTTTTTATCCTCATAAAAATAATAAATTTTATATTTACCAAGAAATATAGTAGAATGTAAAGAGCAAATAATTTGCGTGAACAGTTTTGGAGGTGTTTAAGTTTGGAAGGAAATTTTTTTAAAAGAGAATCTTTATTTGAAGAAAAATTTGAAAAAGATAATTGTGGAATGGGATTTATAGCTAATATTAATGGAATAAAGACTAATAAAACAATAATAGATGGAATTAAAATATTAAGAGGATTAGAGCATAGAGGTGCATCTGGTTATGATTCTGAAACTGGAGATGGGGCAGGGTTATTATTTGAAGTCCCTGATGAATTCTTTAGAGATATGTATAAAGAGCTCCCTAAATTTGGCGATTATGGAGTGGGTAACATATTCTTTCCAGTTGATGAAAAGGAAAGAGAAGAAATAAAACAAATAATTTCTGAAGTAGTAAATGAAGAAAAGGAAGAAGTTCTATTTTTTCGTGAGGTGCCAATAAAAAAAGATGCAGTTGGTCGTGAAGCACAGAGAACACTGCCACACATAGAACAGTTATTTATAAAAAAACTTGATTTTGATCACAAAGACTTTGAGAAAAAATTATATATAATTCGAAAAAAAATAGAAAATAGAGTAAGCAAGCTGAACTTTGGTATTAATAATTTTTATATCACAAAGTTATCTTCTAAAACTATTATTTATAAAGGATTAGTTAAACCAGACCAAATAAAGGAATTTTATTTAGATTTACAGTCTGATAAGATAAAAAGCCAGTTTTGTTTGGTTCACCAGAGATTTAGTACAAATACATTTCCTAAATGGGAGTTAGCTCATCCATATAGATTTTTAGCTCATAACGGAGAAATAAACACTGTAAGAGGAAATGTTAACTGGATGATAACAAGAGAGCCTGTATTAAGTTCACCAAATTATAATAATATAAATGAATTATTTCCAATAAACGATCACTTATCAAGTGATTCTGCAAACTTGGATGCAGCATTAGAGTTTTTGATTTTTTCTGGAAAGACATTAATAGAAGCTATTTCTATATTAGTTCCAGCAGCTTGGGAAAAAGATGGAGAAATACCAGAAAAATTAAAAGATTTTTATAATTATTATTCTAGCTTAATGGAGCCTTGGGATGGTCCAGCAGCGTTAGCTATGACAGATGGAAGATACATACTTGCAAAATTAGATAGAAATGGACTTAGACCACTAAGATATCTTATTACAAAGGATAATTATATAATAGCTGGTTCAGAAGTAGGAACACTCCCAACAGAATTTTCTAATATAAAAAAGAGTGGAAGAGTGAGTCCGGGAGAGATATTTCTTATTGATATGATAGAAGGGAAAATCTTAACTGAGTCTGAAACTATAGATAAAATATTAAATAATGTAGATTACTCAGACTTAATAAAGAAAAAAAGATATATTTCAGAAGAAATAAGAAATTATGTTTATAGTGAGGATAAAAAGAGTATTTATGAGATTGAAGAAAAACTTCGGATTTTTGCTTATACAAGAGAAGATTTAGGAGTTTTAATATCAGAAATGGCTTATAACGGTGAAGAACCACTAGGTTCAATGGGAAATGATACAGCATTATCTATTTTTTCAGAAAAACCAAGACTAATATATAGTTATTTTAAGCAGTTATTTGCCCAAGTTACAAATCCTCCTATTGATCCAATAAGAGAAAATGTGGTAATGTCTTTAACAACAGAATTGGGAACAAAGGGGAATTTACTTGTAAATAGTTTAGAAAATGCCAATACTTTAGTTTTTAATTCTCCAATTATTGATAATAAAACACTAGATTATATAAAAAATGATTCTAATGTAAAGTCTGTTGTTATAGACATTACATTTGATTCAGAAACTGAAAAATTGGAAGGGAAATTAGAAGAAATATTTAAGACAGCAGAAGAAAATATTTCAAAAGGTATAAATACTATAATATTATCAGACAGAAAAACAAAGGAGAATAGAATACCAATACCTACATTAATAGCTGTATCTGGACTCCATCATCATTTGATAAGAAATAAAAAAAGAAGTGGAATTGATATAATAGCTGAAAGTGGAGATGCAAGAGAAGTAATGCATTTTGCTTTATTAATAGGGTATGGAGCTCTGCTTATAAATCCTTATCTAGTCTTTGATTCTATTGAATATATGCTTGAAAAAAGAGTGTACCTAAAATCAGACAAAAAAGAATATGTAAAAAACTATTTAAAAGCAGTAGATAAGTCATTATTAAAAACAATGTCAAAAATGGGAGTTTCCTCAGTACAAAGCTATAGAGGAGGACAAATTTTCGAAGCTTTAGGACTATCAAATAAATTAATAAATAAATATTTTACTGGAACAACATCAAGAATAGAAGGACTTGAAATAGAAGATTTAGAAAAAGAGTTAAGAATAAGATATAATGATGCGCTAAAATCACTTCATGAAAAAAAAGAAGTGTTGGAAAATGATGGAGAGTATCAATGGAGAAAAGATGGAGTAAATCATATATTGACTCCAGAAGCTGTGGGTAAAATTCAAGAAGCTACTAGTATGAATGATTATAAAGTTTATAAAGAATTCTCTGAAATAATAAATAATCAAAGCAAAAAACTTCTTACAATAAGAGGAATGCTTAAATTTAAAGAACAGACACCAGTTTCTATAAGCGAGGTAGAGCCTGTAGAGGTAATCATGAAGAGATTTGTTACAGGGGCAATGTCTTATGGCTCAATATCTAAAGAAGCGCATGAAGCGTTAGCTATGGCGTTAAATGAAATTGGAGGAAGATCTAACTCAGGTGAGGGTGGAGAAAATCCTGAGAGATTTAAAGATAATAGAAGAAGTGCCACAAAACAAGTGGCTTCTGGAAGATTTGGAGTTACAACAACTTATTTAATAAATGCTGATGAAATACAAATAAAAATGGCACAAGGGGCTAAACCAGGAGAAGGTGGTCAGCTTCCTGGTCATAAAGTGGATCAAGAAATCGGAAAAACTAGACATACTACACCTGGAATAGGTCTGATATCACCACCTCCACATCATGATATTTATTCTATAGAAGATTTAGCACAATTAATATTTGACCTAAAAAATGTAAATCCACAAGCTAGAATAAGTGTAAAGTTAGTTTCAGAAGCAGGAGTGGGAGTAGTTGCCTCAGGAGTAGCAAAGGCACATTCTGAAATGATATTAATATCAGGTCATGATGGAGGAACAGGAGCATCTCCTTTATCATCGATAAAGCATGCAGGACTTCCATGGGAATTAGGATTGGCTGAAACAAATCAGATTTTAAGAGAGCATAAGCTAAGAAATAGAGTAGTCTTGCAAGTAGATGGGAAATTAAAAACAGGTAGAGATATTATTTTTGGAGCTATACTTGGTGCAGAAGAATTTGGATTTGCCACTATGCCTTTAGTGGTTTTAGGATGTATAATGATGCGTAAATGT
Organism: Sebaldella sp.; assembly: GCA_018058425.1. Taxonomy (GTDB): domain Bacteria; phylum Fusobacteriota; class Fusobacteriia; order Fusobacteriales; family Leptotrichiaceae; genus Sebaldella. The sequence continues at coordinate 6,725 of JAGOZX010000085.1, read as the reverse complement.
CATACTAATATGTGTCCTGTGGGAATAGCTACACAATCAGAAGAATTAAGAGCAAAATTTGCTGGAAAATATAAAAATGTTATAACATATTTTAGATTCATTTCAGAGGAAGCACGAGAGATTATGGCTGAATTAGGTGTAAAAACTTTAGAAGAACTAATAGGGAGAACTGACTTATTAGAAGTGAACAGACCAGAAAATAACTGGAAAGCTGAAAAAGTTGACTTATCTAAAATATTATATAGAAATGAAAATGATAAAAGCCCTAATATTTGTACTGAAAAGCAAGATTTTGGAATGGAAAGTATATTAGATTTAGAGTTAATAGAAGAATCTAAAAAGGCATTGGAAGATGGAGAGAAAGTCATAATAGCTAAAGATATAACTAATGCTGATAGAAGTATAGGGACTATGTTAAGCGGTGTTATTGCAAAAAAATATAATGAGGCTGGACTAGAAGAAGACAGTATTAAAATTAATTTAAGTGGATATACTGGACAAAGTTTAGGAGCATTTGGAATGTCAGGAATAACTATAGACTTAGTCGGGGAATCTAATGATTACATTGGAAAAGGACTATTTGGTGCTAAAATAATAGTAAGAAAATCGAAAGATGCCACTTTTAAAAGTAATGAAAATATAATAGGTGGTAATGCTATATTATACGGTGCTATACGTGGAGAAGTATATTTAAACGGAATAGTAGGAGAAAGATTTTGTGTAAGAAACTCTGGTGCGGTAGCAGTAGTAGAAGGAATTGGAGATCATGGATGTGAGTATATGACAGGAGGAAGAGCTGTCATATTGGGAGAAATTGGGAAAAATTTTGGAGCAGGTATGAGTGGCGGTATTGCTTATATATATGATGAAAGAAATATGCTTGAGAAAAGAATAAATAAAGAAATGATTGAAATAGATAATTTAAATTTAAAATATGAAAATGAAATAAAGAAATTTTTAGAGAAACATTTTAAGTATACAGAAAGTGAAACTGCGAAATTGATTTTAGACAAATGGGATATAGAAAAAAATAAGTTTAAAGTAGTAGTGTCTCCCAAATATAAAGAATTATTTTTAAATGGGGAGGTAGAATAATGGGTAAAAATGGAGGATTTTTAGAAATAAAAAGAAAAGAAAAAGAAATAAGAAATGTAACTGAGAGAATTACAGATTTTCATGAAATTAACCTTAATTTAGAGGATGAATATATAAAAGAGCAAGCGGCTAGATGTATGGATTGTGGAATACCATTTTGTCATATGGCTTGTCCAGTAGATAATATCTGCCCAGAATGGCAGGACTTAGCATATAATAATGAGTGGGAAAGAGCATTAGAAGTACTGCAATCTACAAATAACTTTCCTGAGTTTACAGGAAGAGTTTGTCCAGCACCTTGTGAAGGCAGCTGTACACTTGGGATAAACGATAAACCTGTAGCAATAAAAAATATAGAATTAGCTATTATCGAAAAAGGTTTTGAAATGGGTTGGATAAAACCCAAAGTTGCAGAGATAAAAACAGGAAAAAAGATAGCTGTAATAGGAAGTGGTCCTGCTGGATTAACAGCAGCTCAAAATTTGGCAAGATTAGGACATACTGTTATAGTATATGAAAAAGATGAAAGAGCGGGTGGACTTTTGACATTTGGGATACCGGATTTTAAGCTTGAAAAATGGATTATAGAGAGAAGAATAAAGCAAATGGAACAAGAAGATGTTATATTTAAATATAACATAGAAGTAGGAAAAGATATTAGTCTAAAAGATTTAGAAAGAGAATATGATGCTGTAGTCTTAGCATGTGGTTCTAAACAGCCAAGAGATTTAGGTATAAAAGGGAGAGAACTTCATGGTATTAACTATGCTATGGACTTTTTAACACAGCAGAATAGAAAAAATAATGGAATTGATATAGAAAATGAATATAATATAAATACATCAGGAAAAAGGGTTCTAGTAATTGGCGGAGGAGATACAGGGGCTGATTGCGTGGGAACTTCTGCAAGGCAAGGTGCAAAAAATGTTATTCAAATAGAAATTTTGGATAAACCTCCTGTTAACAGAGGGGGAAAAAATCCATGGCCTCAATATCCAGTTGTTTTAAAAATGTCTACATCTCATGAAGAAGCAGATAAAATTTATGGAAAAGATCCACGTGAATGGAATATTATTACAAAGGAATTCATAGGTGATAAAAATGGAAATGTGTCTGGAATAAAAGTAGCAAAAGCAGAAAGCTTTTTGGATAAAAATGGTAGGTTATCATTTAAAGAAATAGAAAATTCTGACTTTATTATAGAAGTAGATATTGTATTTTTAGCAATTGGATTTATTCATACTGTTCATGAAGGGCTTATAAAAATGTTAAACTTAGAGCTGGATGAGAGAGGGAATGTAAAAGCAGACGATTTAGATTATAAAACATCTATAGAGAAATATTTTGCTGCTGGTGATATAAGAAGAGGGCAATCTCTGGTTGTTTGGGCAATAAGGGAAGGAAGAGATGCGGCAAAGGCTGTAGATTCTTATCTAGTTGGAAAGTAAGTTAATAATAAAAAAATTTAAAAGAGTAAAGGATAACAGAAATACATATTCTTCCTACTTTATTGTAGGGAGAATTTTTCATTTAGGATGTCCCGTATGAGTATAGTCTATTGACACTAATTTGATTTGGATCGGGCCCAAATTTTAGGACAACGAGAGTGAAGAAAAGCGAAGTTGTGATAATCTAAAAATTGGGAGTGATAGGAATGGAAAAGAATTTAGGGAAAAGATACACAGAAGAATTCAAGAAAATGATAGTAGAGCTGTATATTCAAGGGAAAACAAAAAAGTATCTATCCCAAGAGTATGGAGTAAGTTCAAATACAATAAGAGAATGGTTAACACGAGAGAAGAAAGAAATAAAAGAGAAGTATAAAGATGAAACAAGTTATTTAGAAATTGTGAAATTAAAGAAATTATTGGAAGAAAAAGATAAAGAGTTGAATGAAAAAGAAGAGGAAATAGAAATTTTAAAAAAGGCTACAGCCATATTAATGAAACGCTGAAATTAAAAGAAAAATTTGAAATAGTGGAAAAATTATCAAAAAAGCATAGTAAAAGAAAGCTATTAAGAATATTGGAAATATCAAGAAGCAGCTATTACTATAACCAAAAAGAAAAGAAAAATCAGCGTGAAATAGAAAATGAGATATTATTAGAACAAATAACATTAATATGGCAAAAAAGTCATAAAAGATATGGAAGTAAGAAAGTGCATGCAGAGTTACAAAAGTTAAAACTAGAAGTAAATCTAAAAAGAGTGAAAAGATTAATGAGAGAAAATAGACTATTTTCAATAATAGTAAAAAAATATAAAGTACATAGAACTAATGTAGAAGAAAGAGGAAAAACAGAGAATAAATTAAAAAGGGATTTTAGTACAGAAAAACTGAATGAAAAATGGGTAAGTGATATAACATACATTCATAGTGAAAGAGAAGGGTGGTGTTATTTATCAAGTATAATGGATTTGAAGAGTAACAGAATAATATCTCATAAAGTAGGAAAAGTAATGGATGTAGAATTAGTAATGAAGACGTTAAAAATGGCTACTTACATGAGAGGAAGTATAAGAGAGACAATAATCCATACAGATAGAGGGAATCAATATTTAAGTAAAGAATATAGAAAATATTGTAAGGAAAATAATCTAGAATTATCATATAGTAGAAAAGGAAATCCGCATGATAATGCGTGTATAGAGTCATTTCATGCAACATTGAAGAAGGAATATGTCCATCATAAAAAGTTTAAAAATTTGGAAGAAATAAGGAAAGGGATATTTGAATATATAGAATCATGGTATAATAGGAAGAGAATACAGGAGAAATTGGGTTATTTGAGTCCATTAGAATATGAAGAACAATTAAAAAATGAAATTAAAATAAATAGAATTAGTTAAGTAAAAAAGTGGTCCTAAATTTGGGGACCAATCCAGTTATATTATATAACTTTAGTTTAATTTGATGTAAGTTTCTTATACATTGACTGTTTTTATTGTTTTGGTATCATTTAATATGGAAACGAAGGTGTATAAAATAAATATAAAAGAAGTATTTTTTTATATAAAAAAGAATCTTAATAATGATATTAAATTAAAAAACATCTCTGATAATTTTGTTACTGCAGGTGGTTTCCCAAATACCCCCCCCTATATTTGAAGTGGAGGACTAAGCTGTCTTTGGAATAACAAAAATTTCAATTACATTTCGCCTATTAAAATTTGAATAAAAAGAAAATCTGTGATAGATTATAAGAAAAATAAAATATCTTGGCGGTGATTAAGATAAAACAGAAGTATAGCGAAGAAGAGATAATAGAGCAAATAAAGGAACATTATTCAAAAAATCCAAAAATGACCGGTAGTAGTTTTGGCAAAGACCAGAGAACCTGTTCGATAACAGCAGTAAAAACAGTATTTGGAACATGGAAAAATGCATTGAAAAAAGCAGAGATACCAGCTATAGCCAGAGATACCAGTTATTATACAAAAGAAAAGATACTAAAACAGTTAAAAGATCACTATTTAAGAAATCCGAATATGAACAGCGAAAGTTTTAAAAAAGATAAAACAGTATGTGCACCAGAAACAGTAAGAGCAATATTTGGTTCATGGTATGAAGCGTTAAGAGAAGCGGAAATACCAATAAAAAATGAAATTACAAAAGAAAAAATTATATTTCAATTGAAAAAATTCTATAAGGAACATTCATATATAACAAGCTCAGCATTTAATAAAGATAGAAGTGTATGTGGTTCCGGAACAGTCAGTAAATATTTTGGAGGTTGGGAAAAAGCATTAGTGGCAGCAGGATTACAAGAAAAAATAATTTATGTAGAATATGATAAGGAAAAATTATTGAGGCTATTAAAAAAGAAAGTAAAAACAGGAGAATTGAGGTATAGAACTGACGTAGAAAAAATAGATGAAATTCCTTCATGGACATATATAAGCCAATTATGGACATGGGATGAGTTGGCAAAACTATTAAAACTAAAAAGAAGAGTATACGCGTATACGGATGAAGAAATAATGGGGAAATATGCAGAATTGAAAAAGAAGAAAAAATATAAGGGAGTAAGAATATCGTCCGTAATAATGAAAAAAGAAACCGGTATAGGATTTGAGACAGTTAGAGATCATTTTGGTGGTTGGAATATTTTTTTAAGACTAATGAATGAAAAAGAAATAACAGAAATGACAAAAGTAACACATACAAAAGAAGAAATCCTAGAAATGTACAGGAAGTTTTCAATAAAGATAGGAAAAGGGGAAACTGGAGCGACAGAATCAGATTTAGACTCAAAAGATTTTCCATACAGAGTCCATGTATTGTGCAGCAGATTTAGAAGTTTGAATAATATGAGGGAATTACTTGGGTTTGAGATAAAAAAATCGTCGAATTCTAAATATACTAAAAAAGAATTAAAAGTAAAATTGCTAAAAAAATATAAGGAATATGGAAGAAAATTAACACAAAAAGAATTAAAGGAAATAAGTAAAGAAGAAGAATTTCCAGTCGTAAAAACAATTTTAAATCATTTTGAAACAACAAAAATGTCAGCAGTATGGGAAGAAGTTTTAAAAGATAGGAGCTTATAACAAACTAAAAAAATATTAAACAATTGGAGGAAATGTGGTAAGAAAAATAAAAAATCGCATAGAGAAAAAAGAAAAAAATCATGATTATTTGTTAGAATACCTAGATATACCACTACTGGGAAGAATGTTCCAGTGTAATTATTCTCATGAGGTATTGATATCAGAATATAAAGATATTTTAAGAGAATTTGAAAAAAGAACATCGTATGGAGAAAATATATCTAGATTGATTTATTTAGTGATGGAAGATACAGTATATAAAAATATAATATTAGACAGATTAGTAAGATATAATAATAAAATAGTTCTGGAAATGGGAGATCCAGATTTGCAAGAAGAAGAATTAATAGAGGAAATAAGAGAGTGTACAGGTTTTTTAACCCAAGGAAGAGGACTTAATGCACAACAAATGCTTTTATATTATTATTCAGAAAAAGATTTTGATAATAAAATGATAAAAGAGATATTTGAAATAATGAAAGAAGAAGAAATAGAAGAAAATCTGACAAAGGAAGAAAGAAAAGAAAGATATGAGAAAAAAAAAGCAGAAGAAAATGAGAAAATTTTAAAGGAAGAAGAGAGAATAAAAAACTTAAGTGAAGAAGAATTGGAGTTGGAACTTAATGCGGAAGAAGAAGCACTTATAGCAGAATATGAAAAATTAAAAAAACTAGTAGCAGAATTAAGATCAGATTCAGATAAAATATCTGAAATGGAGTAAGTGATATAAACATTATATTGGTAATATGAAGATTAAATAATGAAGAAAAAAATTGGGGTTTTCCGGTATATACTACAATATTGAAATATTTCCAAATAATGAAAATGTCAGAAGTATGGGAAGAAGTACTGAAAAATAAGAAAATATAATTTTGACTAAAAAAGTAAAGATTAAAACTTAGTTATAAAATATTGACAAAAAGACTGAATAAAGGTATAATACAACGCAAATAAAAAATATAAAAAGCATAAATAGAAAATAAGAAAAATGTAATATGAAGTAGATATCAAATAGGATTTGAAACCAACTTATGTATGTGATTTTTAATATTTTCTATTTTTTAAATTAGTAAAAAGGG
>JAGOZX010000084.1 GCA_018058425.1 Sebaldella sp. | reverse complement strand
GAGCTGTATTAATAGTGATTCCTCTTTCTCTTTCTTCTGGTGCTTGATCTATATTTGCGAAATCTACTCTTTCAGCTAATCCCTTATCTGCCAATACTTTTGATATAGCAGCAGTTGTTGTTGTTTTCCCATGATCTACGTGACCTATTGTTCCTACGTTTACGTGTGGTTTACTTCTTTCAAATTTAGCTTTTGCCATTTCTAATCTTCCTCCTAAAAATCTAAAATTTTATTAATTTAAAGTTTTATCCTTTTCTTTCTTTTACTATTTGTGCTGCAACATTTGTTGGAACTTGTTCATATCTTTCAAATTCCATTGAATATGATGCTCTACCTTGTGTTTTTGATCTTAAATCAGTTGCATATCCGAACATTTCTGATAATGGTGCAAAACCGTTTATTATTTTAGCTCCATTTCTATCTATCATTCCTGCTACTTGACCTCTTCTAGAGTTAAGATCTCCTATTACATCTCCCATGTACTCTTCTGGAGTTGTAACTTCTACTTTAAATATTGGTTCTAATATGATTGGACTTGCTTTTCTCATACCATCTTTTATTGCCATTGATCCAGCTATTTTAAATGCCATCTCACTTGAATCCACCTCATGGTAAGATCCATCATATAAAGTAACCTTTACATCTTGCACTGGATAACCAGCAACTACTCCTGCTTCTAAAGCTTCTTGCATTCCTTTATCTACAGCTGGAATATATTCTCTTGGAATTGATCCTCCAGAAATTTTATTTACAAATTCATAACCTTTATTTGGATTTGGTTCAACAATGATCTTAACGTGTCCATATTGACCTCTTCCTCCTGATTGTTTTGCATATTTGTTTTCTACATCAGCAGTTCCAATAATAGTTTCTCTGTAAGCAACTTGTGGTTTACCTACGTTAGCTTCAACTTTGAATTCTCTTTTCATTCTGTCAACCAGAATTTCTAAGTGTAATTCTCCCATTCCTGCTATTAATGTTTGTCCTGTTTCTTGGTTACTAGTAACTTTGAAAGTAGGATCTTCTTCTGCTAATTTTCCTAATGCTGTACCCATTTTTTCTTGGTCAGCCTTCGTTTTTGGTTCCACAGCTATTTGAATAACTGGCTCTGGAAACTCCATTTTTTCTAATATGATTGGTGCACTTTCATCACAAAGAGTATCTCCTGTAGTTGTATCCTTAAGACCAACTGCTGCTGCTATATCCCCTGCGTAAACTGCATCTTTTTCTTCTCTTTTATTAGCATGCATTTGAAGTAATCTTCCCATTCTTTCTTTTTTACCCTTAGTAGAGTTCAGAACGTATGATCCTTTTTCTAAAACTCCTGAGTATACTCTAAAGAATGCTAATCTTCCAACAAATGGATCTGTCATAATTTTAAATGCTAAAGCTGAGAATTTATCCTCATCATTAGGATGTCTTAACATTTCTTCTCCAGTTTTTGGATCTATTCCTTTTACAGATTCGATATCTACTGGTGAAGGCATTATTTCTACTACTTTATCAAGTAATGGTTGAATACCTTTATTTTTAAAGGCTGTACCACATACACAAGGAACAACAATTCCTTCTATAGTAGCTTTTCTCAATGCAGCTATTAATTCTTCTTCGCTAATTTCTTCTCCTCCAAAGAATTTCTCCATTAATGCATCATCTGTCTCCACGATAGATTCTATCATGTGTTCTCTAGCTTCTTTAGCTTTATCCAATAATTCAGCTCTGATTTCATTAACGTCGTAGTCAGCTCCCATTGTTTCATCCTTGAAAAGTAACTCTTTCATTTTTATTAAATCTATTACACCTTCAAATGCTTCTTCAGCTCCTACTGGAATCTGAATAGGAAGTGCATTTCCTCCCAATTTTTCTTTTATGTCATTTACGCACATATCGAAATCGGCACCGACTCTATCCATTTTATTGAAAAAAGCCATTCTAGGTACTTTGTACTTATCTGCCTGTCTCCATACTGTTTCCGATTGCGGTTGTACTCCATCAACAGCAGAAAAAACTGCAACAGCACCATCTAATACTCTTAGAGATCTTTCTACCTCCACTGTGAAGTCCACGTGACCTGGTGTGTCTATTATATTAATTCTGTGATTTTTCCAGAAACATGTAGTCGCCGCAGATGTTATAGTAATTCCTCTTTCTTGCTCTTGCTCCATCCAGTCCATTGTTGCTGCACCTTCGTGAACTTCTCCTATTTTATGTGTAACTCCTGTATAAAATAAGATTCTTTCTGTTGTTGTTGTTTTACCAGCATCTATATGCGCCATAATTCCGATATTTCTCGTATCCTTTAAAGCAACGTCTCTTGCCATCTTTAAAATATCCTCCTCTTCAAGCTTACCATCTATAATGTGCGAAAGCTCTGTTTGCTTCTGCCATTTTATAAGTGTCATCTTTTTTCTTAATTGCTCCGCCTTCGTTATTTGCCGCAGCTATTATTTCTTTTCTTAACTTCTCTGTCATACCATATTCTTTTCTATCTCTAGAATATTTTACCAGCCATCTTATTGCCAAAGCTTGTTGTCTTTCTTGTCTTACTTCTACTGGTACTTGGTATGTTGCTCCACCAATTCTTCTTGATCTTACTTCTAATTGTGGTCTAATATTCTCCATTGCTCTTCTGAAAACTTCAATACCTTCTTCATTAGTTTCAGCAGTTATTTGATCTAGTGCTGTATAGAATATTTTTTCTGTGATTGATTTTTTACCATCATACATAAGTCCATTAATAAATTTAGTAACTAATTTATCTGCAAATCTTGAATCAGGTAATACATCTCTTCTCTCAGCTTTTCTTCTTCTTGACATCTTTTGATTTACCTCCTAATCTTATTTTTTAGCGTCTTTCTTAGTTCCGTATCTTGATCTAGCTTGCTTTCTGTTTACTACTCCTGCAGTATCTAAAGCTCCTCTAATTATCTTGTATCTTACCCCCGGTAAATCTTTTGTTCTTCCTCCTCTGATTAAAACAATTGAATGTTCTTGCAGATTATGTCCTATTCCCGGTATATAAGCTGTTACTTCGATACCATTTACAAGTTTTACTCTTGCTACTTTTCTTAATGCTGAGTTTGGTTTCTTAGGTGTTGTAGTATAAACCCTAACACACACTCCTCTTTTTTGTGGGTTACCTTTTAACGCAGGTGATTTTTTATTCTTCTCTGCTGTTGATCTCCCATGTCTAACTAGTTGATTAATAGTAGGCATTTTTCCTCCTCCCAGAATTTTAAATTTTTATTATATATTTGAAAAATATCATTAACAAAATTTGCTATGATTTTTTTGCCATAACTTAGTTAGTTTATACTATTTTGAGCCACAAGTCAAGCCTTATTTACACTAATACCGCTACATCAAGGTTATAAATTATATATCTTTTATATATTTAAATTATATATAATATATGGTTCTTTATTTATAGGGTTTCAATGATCTGTTTCTTTGTAAAAAACATCTAAATCACTATATAGAATCTGAAATCTAAGGATACTTTTTTGAATTTTTTTATAAAAAATATATTTTTAAAATCTATGAATTTATCAGTTTTTTATTTCAAAAATATAAAATTTATATGTACTTAGTAAACTAAAAATTAAAAAGCTATTACTAATAAATGTTTAATTAGACAATAGCTTTAATTTTGATCTTAATATTAATTGTAAATTCTTTTATTTTCCTACCATTTTTACTTCACATAATTCACTTTTGTCATTAAATCTACCCATTTATTCTTATTTTGCTTCAGGTCATTCCACCATTTAGTATTATCACTTGTCTTTGTTGGGCTATAATTTCTATTTGTGTATTGATATGCTATAACATGGCCGTCTCTCTTTAATAATCTAAAAATATCAAATTCTGTTATATTCCCCTCTGCCATTACAAAATTTACTAATGATTCGCTTCCATCATTTTTTACTATTACTTCTCTTTGCAAAGTGGGATAATTTTTCTTATGATCTTTTATTAAATTACCAGTAAACCCTTCTAAATCTTTTACTTCTGGATACTCCCAAATAGCTATCATCTTTGCATAATTATCATGGTTTTCTCCCTTTCTCAAATATTCTGTAACACGATTAGTTTTTACTCCATCCCCATCTTGATATGCCTGTTTGTATACTTCTCCATCAAAAGTTACTTCACTTGGTGTTTTTACTGCTGGGTATGTAATCATACTCAGCATCATTAAAAATAATAAAAAAATTAAACTTCTTATTTTCTTAGACATAATACTCTCCTTTTTATATTATATTATTCTATTTTACAAACTATCCTAACATCTCTTTTACTATTTCATCCGCATGTAGCTGCATAGAGTCAAAAACTCTTATATCTAAGTCTTTTTGTTCTATCAGCATAGGAATTTCAGTACATCCTAAAATAACTCCTTCTATACCGCTTTCTTTTAAGTTACTTATTATTCTTATAAAGTCTAATTTAGACTCTCTTTTTATTATTCCACAACAAAGCTCATCATAAATAATTCTATGTACTATTTTTCTATCCTCTTCATTTGGAATAATAACATCTATATTATACTTATCTTTTAATCTTCCTGTATAAAAATCCTGTGTCATAGTAAAATCAGTTCCAAGCAGACCTACTGTTGTTTTATTCTTTTGAATTATTTTTTTAGCTGCAGCATCTGCTATATGTATAACTTTTAGTCCAGTGCCTTTTTCTACCTCATCGGCCATTTTATGCATAGTATTAGTACAAATAGCTAAAAAATCAGCACCTCCTAATTTAAGACTTTTCCCTTTTTCAATTAAAAGTTCTGTGAGCTTATCCCATTCCTGCTTGTGTTGTAAAACTTCAATTTCTTCAAAATCAAAAGAATACATAAGTATTTTTCCTGAATGCAGTCCTCCTAAACCATTCCTAATTCCTTCATTTATTTTTTTATAATATTCTGTTGTTGATTCCCAGCTCATTCCTCCAAGTAGTCCTACTGTCTTCATACTCTCTCCTCACTTATAAACTGTATTTTATTTTACTTTATATTATTCTAACAAGTTTATTTATCCATGTCTATTATTTAGTTTTATTTTTATAAATTTATTCCATCCTAAAAATAATATATAAAATAATCTATTAAATTGTCGTTATCGATACTCATTTAAAACAATTAGGTTGTTGTCATTTTGAAAGTATTTTATATTACTTTACTCAGCTTTATATTATGTACAGTGCTTATCTACATAAAATTAAGTTTCACCACAAATCATTAAAGTATTTAGAAATTTATCTTCCACATTTTGAAAAATATAAAAACGTAGATCGCTTAGTATACATATACAAGGTTCTGAGAGCACAGGCAGAGGAAAAAAAACAGTATAAAACCGCAGCCGAATATTACTCTAAACTATCTGATTTTTTGGAGCAGAATTATAAGTAAGATTATTTCACTAAAAAAAGTTGGAATTAATACCAACTTTTTTTAGTTTACTTATACAATTCCAACATTTTCTGCATTTGTTCAATTTCTTTTCCTTGTGTTTTCAAAATATCATTACATATTTTTAATAACTTAGGGTTTTTCCCAACTTTAATATATGCCTCTGCCATCTCAATAGCACCCTCATGATGAACAATCATATTTTCAAGAAATAATTTTGTACCCTCTGTTGATGATAAAGCGTAATTTGGAATATCCATTTCAGACATCATAGAATCCATTATACTCTCCATTTCATCATCAAATCCTCTACTATAATTTCCTTTTAAAACTTTTGATGATATTAATTTCTGCATCTCCTTAACTTCTTTTATCTGCCCCTTAGCTATTCCATCAGCAAGCTTAATTACATCTGGATCCACAGTTATATCCTTTATACCTAAACTTGTTATTATTGCAGCTTCATGATGAAGAGTCATATAGACCGCAAATATATTTCCTGAGTCATTTGTTAAATATTTGCTATTATCTGCCATCATTATTTGATGCGCATATTCTTCATATTTTTCATAACTATTAAACTTTTTAGAAATTATATTCTCTACTGGAGTCATAACATTTGTTGATGAAATCCCCATTTTCATATTATTATGATCCATACTCTTCATACTACTATTTGTATTTTGTGCAAAAGCCAAAGAACCTAAAATTACTATAAGTGAAACTAGAAAAAATATTTTTTTCATTGTATTACCTCCGTTTTTATTATCACAATAAATGTTTGTACTAACTTTTATCATGTTATTTATATTATAACATATTTCCATCTCCAAGCACTCTTTTTGCGATAATTTTATTAATTTTTTACAGTTTTTTTACCCATTTTAAAAATTACAATTTCTGATAAATTTAGTTTTTATTTTCTCTAAACGACTATTCATACTGAATTCTGCAAGATTATAGCAAGAAAAAAAGCCTTCCACTCTGTCATACTGAGAAGCGCAGCGACGTGAGTATCTATAATATTGCTAGATTTTAGAATATAATTTTATTTAAGTAATCCCAATCTCCTTATATCTAAAAAGCGATTCTCGTTATAGATTGTCACGTCGCACACTCCTCACAATGACAGATTGATAGGATGCATTTTGCATGGATGTTATGTCGTCATGAGCTTTTACATCAGTATCCTTTAAGCACAATGATAAACGCAACACTAACTTATCTTTTGTATTATTTAATAAAAACAAAAAAAGCTGTCTCCAATACTTGAGACAGCCTCATTGTTTTTTATTTGCATATTTTTATGAATATTTCATATATCCTTCAATAAGAAAATTTAAAATACAGCTTTTAAAGATACACCTGCTCTGTACTCTTCTTGACTATTTTCTCCAGCAGTATATTCTCCTGTTAAGAATACTCCGTATCTATCTTCCACTTCCACACCTATTGAAGCTCTTGTTCTAAACTGTCCTTTTTCTTCTTCTGGCTTTGATAAATTATGATATCCATCTTCTACAGCCACTAAACTAGCTCTTTCTCTTTCATTTAGATTAGCCAGTTCATATTCATAAGCTAAATCTAATGTTCCTTTTGCTTTCCATGCTGTTCTCTTTCCTAATGGCATTTCTGTTTTTAATTCTATACCTGCTCTTGGTTTCGCACTCCAAGCATCATTTCCTTCAACTTTTAATCTTTCTAATCCATCTTCTTCAAATGTTGGTCTCGTAACATACATAGCTCTAAACCCTCCATATGGCATAATTGATGAAGCTTTTCCTAGTTTTATTTCTTTTCCAATTATATTATCACTTGTTATACTGTATGTTTCATAAGTTCCGTTCATTTCTGACCTTCCACTTTCTGGCCAGTCTATGTTTCTATCCACATTATGTACACTTGCTCTTCCAGTAAGATCATTTCTAATGAGCCAATTATCTGTATTGTACTTATTATGTACACCTAACTGAATAGTATCTACCCATTCCTCACTACTATTGTTATCATCAAATTCAAATCCTGTATGTAAATATCCTACTGAGTAACCAAATGTATGTTTATAAGTACGTTCTACTTCTCTTAATGCTAAAACTCCAACTGATGATGAGTCATATCCTACCACTCCATCTGTTTTTTCTTCGAAACTACTTTTTGATCCAATTATATTTATTTTAACATTTTCTTTTGTATTATTTTTTGAATTTTGTAATAAATCTAATGAATTCTCAAATGTTTTTGCTATATCATCTTCTCTTTGATTAATATTTGCATATATATTTCCAGCTAAACTAGCAGTTAAGTGTCTTAAATCTGCTTCATTATCTACTAGATCTAATTTATCAAATATTTTAATTCCTTCAGCTGATGCAGTAGTATATTTACTATCCAGTGCTTTTCCAAAATCCTCATACCATAATCCATTTGAGAATGTATCATATGGAATTTTTACCATCCAGATATCTATATTACCTTTATCATTTACTTTTGGAATTGCATCCCATGTAATTGATTTACTTTTTACTTTTACTATTCCTCCATTAGGCCCTCCATTTGGAGTTGTTGGAACAAAAGTATCTTCCAGCTTGTATGCCGCTGCATTTGTATATTGTGTGAAATCTGGAAGTATTGTTATTGGCTCTGTTGCTGCAAAGTATGCCGCTTCAAATCTTACTGCATTCGAAACTAAAAACTTCCCGTCAATATCTTCTGGTGCATAGTTATCAGCTGCTATTTCAGCTGCTGTAGGAACTCTTAAAGTATTCGGTGTTACCTTTATGCTTATTTGAAGATTTTCTGGTACTTCAAACTTCTCTGCTACTTTTATTATTCCTGCATTCTCTATTGATGGTATGTCATATCCTGTAGAAGTTCCGATCTTTACTGAGTTTTGTACTCCACCACCAAGGTATATTGTACCTGAGTTTATTAGAGTAGAACCTCCTTGTAATCTAATTCCATCACTATTATTTCCTAGTACATTTATAGTTCCTCTATTATCTACTGTAGAGTTTAAGTTAGCAAAAATCCCTATTGAATTATCACCATGAACTGTGATAGTCCCTGTATTTATAAGGTTCGCATTAGTCTTACCTGCTAATCCTACTGAATCATTACCATATAATTCGATAGTTCCATCATTTTGTCCAGTTCCTTTTGCTACAAACATTCCTATAACTCCATTTTTTGTAGAAGTTATAGTACCTTTATTTTGAGCATTTCCTTCTAATACATACAGCCCTACTGAATTTTCTCCTACAGATACATAGCTGCCTGTATCATTTAATACATTTGATCTTTCTCCATAAATTGCCACAGCATATTCATTAGAAAATGGATTATATGGATCATTTATAACTGTATCTCCCATTATTATTGACCCAGTATTAATAACATTACTATCCTTAGCATATATTGCTACATTACTTCCTTGAATTGCTCCAGCATCAATTATAGCAGTATTCTTTATTTGAGAATTATTTACTCCATATAAAGCTATTGTATTTTTTCCAGTAACATTTATATTTCCATAGTTATTTATATTTGAGTTATCTGCATAAGCTAAAACATTATCATTATTCAAAACAATACCATTTGCATAGTTATTTAAAGTCGAACCTCCATTTAGTATAAATGCATATGAATCACCAGGATAAACTATATCTGTTGTATAATTATCAACTGTGCTATTTCCAGAAGCATAAACTGCTGTTGCCTCTGTTGATCCTATGTTAAATTTAGCACTTGCACCTATTACTACTTTTGAACTAGAATCTGCATAAATACCAGTACCAGAATTCCCTGTATTTACAGTTCCATCTATATTTAAAGTACTATTTTTCCCGTATATTCCTACTGAATTTATTCCAGAAGTTAATGTTGCTACTGAAGTATGATTAATAGTAATTCCTGTGTCTTCTGAATATATTCCAATACTTGGAGTTTGCGGGTCACTCGAATCCCCTATTATTATACTTCCATTATTTGTAATAATTCTACTTGCTGAACCTTTATCATAGATTCCAATCGAAGACTGACCGCTAAGATCTATTGTCCCATTATTTATAACTTCTGAATTTTGTTGGTAAGAATAAATTCCTACTGCATTATCAGATGTACTTTTAATAATTCCATTTAATCCATTTACAGCACTTGTAAGAGTTGCATTATTTAAAAATACTCCTATTGAACCTTCACCTATGTTAATTGCTCCATTATTTGTTATTTGACCTGAATTTTTAGCATAAATTCCTTGTGAATTATCTGCTACTGTTATAAATGATCCTAAATCATTAAGTACTCCAGCTCCTGCATCTGCATAAATACCTACTGATGTATTACCTAAATCAATAGTTCCTTTATTTGTAACTTCTGTAGTTACTCCTATTGAAGTTAACACAGCTGAAGCTGCTACATTTTTAGCATAAACTCCTATATTTCCAGTACCAGTCGAATTTACATTTGAATTTGTTCCTAAAAGTACAGCTGAATCATCTGCAACTATAAAGTTAATATCATTTTCTAATGACATTGATTTATCAAATGTAAATGAACTATTTGTCATATCAGCATATCTGTAATTAGAACCTGAGGCAATATTTGTAGTAAAAGTATCGGTTATATTTAGCGAATCCTTTAGAAGAAATAATGCTATTCCATCTCCATCTATATTAAAAGTTGCTCCTGATCCAGTAAAGTTCCCAGAACCTATATTCTTTAATACTAATCCTATTGAGTTGTCTTTATTCAGATTTATAGTTCCTCCTGTTACATTTGTCACTCCACCATTAGAATAGATAACTATTCCATTTTCAGCTGTATTAATATTTCCTGATGAATTTAAAGTCGTATTTGTAGATGCTATAGCTATTGCTTTAGCTCTATCAGCAGCTATAATGTTGCTCATATCTATAGTTCCACCAGTAAAATTAATGTTAGATAATCCTAAACCTGTATTGTTAGTATAGTTATTTGCATAAATTCCATATCCTTCTGTTGTCCCATTTGCAGTTAAAGTTCCACTTGACATAGTAAGGTCTATTTTATTTTTGCTAGCACCTACACTTGATGCATAGTTATTAATTCCATATATTCCTATACTTCCATTACCAAAGTTTATATTTCCTGTATTTACAGCTAAAGAACTATTTGAAGAGAAAATCCCTGCTCCAGCATCTCCCACTATAATATTTCCACTATTATTTATTGTACTATAAGCACCATATATTCCTGTTGTTCCACTACCGCTTAAGTTTATATCTCCAGCATTACTTAGCTTAACATCCGAAACTAATGATCCTAAATGATTTTCTTGTCCTATTCCATACTGACTAGGTCCTGTTCCTATAATTGTCATTCCAGAAATCAGATTTATATTTGAATTATCAATATGTGATTGATTTTTTCCATATGTATCAGTTGTTGTTGCTAAATCAAGATTCGAGTTTTGATCAATATTAATTGTACTACCTAGAGCATAAAAAACATCGCTTCCTTTTAAAACAACGCTTCCTCCCGTTAGTCCACCAGTTGTTGCTATTTTAGATACTTCATCAATACTAATAGTTGAATTTTTAGCACTAAAAGCTGTGTCTCCTACATTAATTGTAGTAGTTCCACTTTGTATGTCTAATAAATTATTATTTAAAAAGTCCATAATACTATTTGTTGTATTTTTGAAATCAAATGCTATTGCTCCATTTTGTGCAGTTGCTGTAAGATTTCCATTTATAACAAAAGTTTGATTTGGTACACTTGTTCCTTTATAACTTTCATCATAGAATATATATGTTCCTGCTCCAGAAGCAGTTACAGTTGTTGTTCCGTTTGTCGTTGCTGGTGCTATGTTTATTTTCCCACCATTTGTGTAGAAGGCTGCGCCTGTAGTTCCTCCAGTAACAGAGACATTATCTGATATTATATTAGTGCTAACTGCTGCTCCACTATATACAGCTACTGCATTTGTTCCATTAACAGTTATGTTTCCTGTTGAAGTAAGTGTTCCTGTATTATATATACCTTGTGAGTTCGCTCCAGTTACTGTAATGTTTCCTGTTGAAGTGAAATTTCCTTCATTATATATAGCTGTTGAGTTTGCACCAGTTAAGCTCATATTACCATTATTATTTACACCTGATGAAGTTGCACCTTTAATAACAAACATAGCTGTTGAGCTACTTGTGCTATTTAATGAAGAAGCATTATTAATGACTTTTCCTCCATTAACCGCATAAAAACCTGTATTATCTGCATCTTGAAAATTTAGTACTCCTGTACTCTCATTTATAGCTTCTGTTTTTACACCATTAGCAGTAAGTCCAATACTTGTTCCATTTATATTCAAAATCCCATTATTTATAACTCTAACAGTATTTGCTCCAGTATCTGCTACTGCTGCCATTCCTGTACTTCTTGCTGATAATGTTATAGTTCCATTATTTATAGCATCTTCTGTTTTTACACTATTAGTTGGAGCTAGGTAAATACCTGTTCCATTTGTTACAGTTATAAGCCCTGTTGTGGCATTTTCAATAAACCCTTCTCCAGTACTTCCTCTTACAAGAGCCATTCCTGCTCCAAGGTTTATGTTTATAGTACCATTATTTAACATTGCTCTTGGTGCATTAGCACTGTCATTATTAATTATTCCATCTATCTTCATTCCAAAGTTTGAATCAGAATAATAAATTCCATTTGTTATCTCTATTGTTCCATTATTTGTCATCTGAACATCTGAAAGCCCGCCTTTTGCAGCGGTATACATTCCTATTGTACTCCAACCATTAAATGCAATAGTTCCATTATTAGTAAGTTTTGTTCCACTTGGATTATTGTTATTTATTATTGACATTCCCACTTTATATCCTGTGTATCCTCCTAGATATGAAGTTGTTGAAGAAGTTAAAGTATAAGTGTCTGCCCCTGCCACTTGTGTCCCTAAAGTGGCGTTAACAGGTGCTTGAATTACCCCGTCATGTCTATATACTATTTTCCCATTAACCAACACATCTAGATGTTCTTGATTAATCGAATTATACCTTATTGGATTCCCATTAAGACTTAGTGTATAAGCAACATTTTCACCTACATGTTGAATATTATTATTATACCAGCTGTTACTCATTCCACTAGTATTTTCATCAGTATTTTCAGCATTATCTTGGATTCTGCTTCCTGCATTATTTACCAGTTCTTTACTTCCACCTTCAGCCACCATTCCAAAAGATAAAGGTCCTTTTAAGTCTAAAATTTTAGTATTTGAAACAGTTCCTCCTGTTCCTCCAAATACATTAATTACTCTTGACCCACCTGAATAAAATCCTGGTGCATTTGCTGGTGTTGTATATCCTGTTTGTATCCCATTAGCTATTATATTAGCCAGTGGTGTAGCTGTTGCATCTATATTAGTAACCATTGAATCTCCATTATCAAATGCCACTCCATCACCAACTGATAAACCGTTCCCAAATGAATCTATTACTTTATCAGCAGTAATATTATAATCTGTATCTACACTATATTCTATATGATATGAACTAGGAGTTACCCCACCTATAAGCTCTGAACTCCCATTTGTTTTTTCAGCACTATTTGCAGTTGTAGAAAATGTATTTTCATAAGATTCTAAAAATGCATCAAATGGAGAAACATTTGGAGTACTCTCGCTATAACTCCCTGTCTGTGCTCCTGGAGTTACACTTGGATTTACATTTGGATTCACATCTAAACTATCTATCACAATTTCAGGAGGATTTACTAATTCCAATTCAATTGGATTTTTTCTAATAGTTCTCTCTGGAATATAGATACCTAAGTCAACCTGTCTTGGTTCACGAAGCTGTAAGTACTGTTTTCCATTTACCTTTTTAGGATCAGAATGATATTTTGCATTCTTACTAGTATTATCTCCTTTTGATTTATGGTTATAACTTGCAGATGCAAATATTTGCCATTCTAAGTACTCAGGCTTTACAATATAATCACTTTGATTATAAAGGTCTCTTAATTCCTTGTTTCTTTCATTCAAAACCTTTTCTAACAAATGATAATTTTCTTCATTTGACTTTCCTGCTTCGATATTTCCCACCATGTTACTATATACCTTTTCATATTTTCCCTCACTTGTTGATGTGGCAGCGTATGAAGCTGTTAAAGAATTAACTGCTAAAAAAAGCATCAGTAATTTTTTGTTTTTCATTTCTCATTTCTCCTTCAATTCATTTGATATTAATCATATAATCTTACATCTATATTATTTTAAATAATTTTTATAACCCTTGAATTATACTATTAAGTGCACCACCCGAAAATAAAAAAACTCATATTTAAGAAAAAACCTAGTATAATAGTGGCTACGACACCAAACTATTGAAAGGAAAGCTTAAATATGAGTTATAAACATT
>JAGOZX010000083.1 GCA_018058425.1 Sebaldella sp. | reverse complement strand
GTAATAGGTCTCATCTCATCCTTATTTATAAATGTCAAAGAATAAATCAAATCACTCCATCCTGCTAAAAATGAAAACGTTGCAGCCATAATTATTCCAGGCTTTGAAACTGGAATAATAATCTTTGTAAATGCTGTAAAAATATTACATCCATCTATAGTTGCTGATTCTTCCAACTCCTTAGGCATTCTCATATAATAAGTTCTCAATATTATTATTATAAATGGAATCTGTGCCGCCGATATAGAAAGCATAGGAGCTAAATATGTATTTAATATCCCCATTTTATTATATATAATAAACAAAGGTGTTAATAATAAACTCGCTGGAAGCATTTGACAAAGCAAAAATGACTGCAATATCAGTGACTTCCCCTTTACATTAAATCTAGCAAGTGCATATGCCGAGGGTATCGCTAATGTTAGAGTTATTACCAAACATCCGACTCCTACTATTAAACTATTTAAAAACGCCTTAAATAAACTATAATCTCCACTATCTGGATTTGTATATGCTGCTAGAGTGAATTCCTTTGGAAAAAGAGTAGGAACACTGTTAAATATCTCTTTATCACTCTTAAATGATGTTATTATTATCCAGTATAATGGAAATAAGAATATAATTCCTATTATTACTGCTATTATATTAAAGATAATCTCTTTATTTCTCATTGTCATATTATCAATCTTCCTTTTTAGAGATTTTTATGTATATTAGACTAGCAAAAAAAAGTATGAAAAAAAGTATATTTGATACAGTAGCTCCCATACTATAATTAAATTCCCCAAATGCCTGCCTATATGACATCATTGATAAGACTTCTGTGGAATTCACCGGGCCGCCTCCCGTCAGTATTAACACTAAGTCAAATACTTTAAATGTATATATAAACCCTAATATAAGTACTGAATATATAGTTGGTTTTATATATGGTATAACTATTGATTTCAAAGTTTGAAAATAGTTTGCCCCATCTATACTTGCACTCTCATATAAAGTATCTGGAATATTTGACAAACCTGTTAGCAATAATATCATATTAAACGGTGTTCCTATCCATACATTTACTAATACTACTGTTAAAAGTGCGGTTTTACTATCTACAAGCCATCCATGTGCCTGTGATAATAAACCTATCTTTAGTAATATATAATTTACCAATCCTCCATCTAAACTAAATAAAAACTTATTAGTTAGTGCTGAAATAGTTATTGGGATTACCCATGCTACCATGAGTAATCCTCTTATAAAATGTGATAATTTGAAATTTTGATTAAAAAATAAAGCAAGCGCAAATCCTAATATAAATTGTGCTCCTATTGAAAGAACAGTAAATATAAATGTTACTATTATAGAATTCATAATATCTGGCTTTTTAAATAATGATATGTAGTTACTAATAAATACAAATTTTGACTCTCCAGAACGCAAATTAGTTACATCTAGATTTTGAAAACTCAGCCATATATTATAAATTATAGGATAACCAACAAAGACAAATAAAAATATGACAGCTGGTAATATAAAATAATATTTTTTACTCATTAATCTTCTCCTTTATTCCTAAAATTATTATGTTCTTTGATTTTGAGACAATATCTTTTACTTTCCAGTTATACTCTTTATTTCTGCTGCTGCTATTTTTAATGCTTCATCTACTGACTTTTGACCTGTTAATATACTTTGTTCAGCATTTATTATAGCTCTTGAAATTTCTGGCCATTTTGGATGAGGCCCTCTTACTTCTGCTGTTTCTATTTGTTTTATAAATACCATTTTAATAGGATCATTCTTAAATACTGCTTCTTCAGCTACATCTTTTCTTGCTGGTACATAACCTGTTTTATCTATATAAGAAGTCATCACATCTTTTTGTATGATATATTTAAGAAAAACTAATGCCTCACCTCTTACCTTACTTCCTTTTACTATTCCTATTGATTCTCCACCAATTACAGAGGCTGACATTTTTTTAGCCGGTATTAATGTTACTCCCCAGTTTAAATTTGGATTATTTTTTTTGAATTCAGGTACTTGCCATGGACCATTTACCATTAAAGCTAATCTTCCTGCACTAAACTGTTTTTGTATGTCTCCTAAACCTAAATTTATAACTTCCTTTGACATCCCGCCATTATCTACTAAAGTTTTCAAAAATTGAAATGCTTCTTTTGATTCTGGTGAATCAATATTTTCCCACGAACCTCCAGCAGAGTAAAGCCATGGTATCATAGAAAAAGTTCCCTCTTCGTTGTTTATTCCTGCCATACCTAGTCCATATATTCCATCTTTTTTCACTGCATCAGCTATTTTTATTACATCTTCCCATGTTTTTGGAGGTTCTAGTCCATACTTTGCTAAAATATCTTTATTATAAAATAAAGCTAGATCATTTGAAGCAAAAGGAAGTCCATAGTATTTATCATCTTTCATAACACCTTTTAATACTGAAGGATAGTAACTTTTTACTTCTTCCCATTTACTTAATTCATCAGTAATATCATCATACACTCCCATACTTATATATGCTGAGTGATCTGTAGTATCACCAATTAAAATATCAGGTAGAGCATTTGAAGCTACTCCTATTGATACTCTTTTTTTCATTTCTGCAAATGGTATATACTCTGCTTTTATTTTTATATCTGTATGTGTTTTATTAAACTCTTCTATTAAATTCCCTAATTCTCCCCCTCCTTCATTTATATAATGCCAAATAACTACTTCTTTTACACCTTTTCCACTTTCATACTTTGTTTCTTTTTCTTTTCCACAGCTTATTAAAAAGAGCATTCCTATTAATATCATTCCTAAAAATTTTTTCATTTTTTCCTCCTGATTTTTTATTTTTCTTTATATTGCTATTTTAAGAAAAAACTGGAAAATCAGAATTTTAAGAAATTACTGTAATTTTTAGTCACAGTTTTTCTAAAATTCTTCATTTCCATATCTTATCTAATGATATATTTATTTAGCTTCTAAAATATAATTATTTAGTATACTTTCAAGCATTTCTTGTCTCCCAGATGTATTTTTTATTTCTGCTAAATTTTCAGCATACTTTGATAATTCATCAAAACCAACTCTTCCTTCTACTATATCTTTTCCTATTCCACTTTTGTAGCTTTCATATCTTTTTTCTATAAAGTCTTCTAATACTCTATCCTCATATAATTTATATGCTATTTTTAATCCTTGGGCAAAAGTATCCATTCCTGCAATATATGCTAAAAATAGATCTTCATCTTCAAATGATCCTCTTCTCACTTTAGCATCGAAATTAAGTCCACCCTTTCCTAGCCCGTCACTTTTCATTACTTCATACATAGCTAGAGTAGTATCATAAAGATTTGTAGGAAACTGATCGGTATCCCATCCTAAAAGCATATCTCCCTGATTAGCATCTATTGACCCTAATGCGTTATTTATTCTTGCTAAATTTAATTCATGCTGAAATGTGTGCCCCGCTAATGTAGCATGATTTGCCTCTATATTCATTTTATAATGTTTATCTAATCCATATTTTCTTAAAAAGCTTAAAACTGTTGCTGTATCAAAGTCATATTGATGCTTTGTAGGCTCTTTAGGCTTTGGCTCTATTAATAACTGCCCTTTAAATCCTATTTTTTCTTTATACTCCACGACCATTTTCAAGAATCTTGCAAAGTTATCATATTCTAACTCTGAATTTGTATTAAGAAGAGTCTCATATCCTTCTCTTCCACCCCATAATACATAATTATCTCCACCTAATCTATGTGTAATGTCCATAGCTTTTTTTACTTGTGCTGCAGCATATGCGAATACATCTGCATTTGGTGCTGTAGCTCCTCCATGTAAAAATCTTGGGTGGCTAAATGCATTTGTTGTTCCCCATAAAAGCTTTATCCCAGTTTTCTTCATTAATCCTTCTATGTGGTCTACTATTTCATCTAAAAGCTTATTACTATCTTTTATTGTCATAGCTTCATTGATTATATCTCTGTCATGAAAACAAAAATATTCAAGGCCTAATTTTTGCATAAATTCAAAACCTGCATCTGCTCTTGCTTTTGCTTGTTCTAATGTATTCTCATATCTATTCCAAGATCTGTTCATTGTTTCCATTCCAAACATATCAAGTCCTTCTGCTTTTAATGTATGCCAGTAACTCATGGCAAATTTTAGATGCTCTTTCATTGTCTTATTACCTAATATCTCATCCTTATTATAATACTTGAATGCCAAAGGATTTTTTGATCCTGCTCCTTCATATTTTACTTCTTTTACTTCTGGAAAAAATTCTTTCATGTACTTTCATCTCCTCTTATATGTATTATTTTTTATAAATTATTTAAGATACCTTTTTTTTCTGTGATCTTACATCAAATAAAACTGCAAATAATAATATTAGTCCCTTAACTACATACTGCCATGACGGCTCTACATTTAGCATACTCATTCCATTATCCAAACTTGCCATTATTAAAGCACCTAAAATTGCTCCTGTTACCTTTCCTTTTCCTCCTGAAAGACTTGCTCCACCTATTACACAAGCTGCTATTGTATCTAATTCTGCGTTGGTTCCTGCTGATACAGAACCAGCTCCAAGCCTAGATGTTAAAACTAATCCAGCCATTGCTACTAAAAAACCATTTACTATATATATTATCATTTTTATTTTTTTAGTATCTATCCCTGAGTATTTAGCTGCATTTATATTTCCTCCTATTGCATATACTGTTCTACCATAAGCTGTTTTATTAGCTACAAACGAAAATATAATTATCAAAACGGCCATTAGTAAAACAGGTGTTGGTATTCCCTCATAGCTGTTTAGTATAATAATACCTAAAAATATTAATATTCCATTTATTATTATCCCAAATATATCATTTTTAAGGTCACTAACTTTCATATTATTAGCCAATTTAGACTTTCTATCACTTAATTTTGAATATACCAGCAATAGCACAAATGCTATTCCAATAACATAACTTAAACTTTTTGGTACATAACTCTGACCCAGTATCTTAAAAGCACTGCTAATAGGGGAAATAGTTTGCCCACCTGTTATCCCTATAAGTATTCCTCTAAATACAAGCATTCCTGATAGTGTAACTATAAATGATGGAACACTTTTTTTAGCTACCCAGTATCCATTCCATATACCAAATATAAGTCCTAAAACTAAAGTTATTAATACTGTTAGTAAAAATGGAAACTTAAAGGTCACATCCATGATAGCTGCAATACCTCCAAGTAATGCCATCTGTGATCCTACTGATAAATCTATTTCACCAGAAATAATAATAAATATCATTCCTATTGATAATATACCTGTTATTGACATCTGTCTTAATAAATTTGATATATTTCTAAAGTTTATAAAATTACCACCTGTAACTATTATAAATACTCCCCAAATTACTATAAGCGCTAAAAACAATATAAACATGTTAGAATTCTTAGCTTTTTTCATATTAACTGATAAATTCATTTTTACCTCCCACAATTGCTGCTTCCATTATCATCTCCTGTGTAATATCTTTATTAATAAATTCTCCTTTAATTTCCCCTTCGTGCATAACTATTATCCGATCACTTATCCCTAGCACTTCTGGAAGTTCTGATGATACCATAATAATTGATATTCCTTGTTCTGCAAGCATAACTATATTTTTATAAATTTCATATTTAGCTCCTACATCTACACCTCTTGTAGGTTCATCCAGAATTATTATCTCAGGATCAACTAATAAATTTTTAGCTAACACCACTTTTTGCTGATTTCCTCCACTTAAATTTTTAATAGCTAATTCTTTATTAGAAGTTTTTATTCTTAAACGATCAATATATTTATCAATATCATGAGACTCCTTATGTATATTTACATAATTCATAAATCCTGTATAAGAGTCTAGATTTGATAATGTCATATTTGTCGCAACTGACATATCAGCTATAATACCATTCATTTTTCTATCTTCTGGCACCATTGATATTCCTAACTTCAATGATTCTTTAGCAGATTTAGGCTTTATTTTCTTTCCTTTGAAATAACATTCTCCCTTACTCTTCCCATCATATGTACCAAATAAACTAGAAATCAGCTCTGTTCTCCCAGCTCCTATCAAACCTGAAATACCTAGTATCTCACCTTTTTTTAGATTAAGGCTGACATTTTTTACTCTTTCCTTACCAAAATTATCAAAAACACTATAGTTTTGGACTTCAAAAATAACATCACCAATCTTATTATTTTTTTCAGGATAGAAACTATTAAGCTCTCTTCCCACCATTGCTTTTACTATATCATTCTTTGTATAAGTTTTAGTGTCTCTACACTCTATAAACTGCCCATCTCTTATTACAGTTACACTATCTGATATTTTAGTAACCTCATCTAACTTGTGACTTATATAAATTGATGTTACTCCTTTTGATCTTAGATCATCAATTATATTCAGGAGTACATCAGTTTCTTTTTCAGTTAAAGATGCAGTAGGTTCATCAAATATTATTAACTTTGACTTTTTTGATAATGCCTTAGCAATTTCAATAAGCTGCTTATATCCTATCCCCAATTCTTTTACAAGAGTATTTGGAGACATATCTATTTTCAATTCTTCCAATACCTCTTTAGTTCTCTGATACATTTCATTAAAATTTACTACACCATTTTTTACTATAAAATTTCCCAAAAATATATTTTCCATTATTGATAATTCATCAACTAAGTTTAATTCCTGATGTATTATTGAAATACCTTTATTTTCAGAATCTTTTATTCCTCTATTCTTTAGAATTCCTCCATCGAAATATATCTCACCATCATAAGTTCCATACGGATAAATTCCACTTAATACTTTCATCAAAGTAGATTTTCCAGCTCCATTTTCTCCACATAAGGCATGAACTTCACCTTTTTTTACCTTTATTGTGATATTATTTAAAGCCTTTATTCCTGAAAAATCTTTAGTGATATTTCTCATATCAAGAATTTCTCTATTTTCCATAAACATCGCTTTCTTTTTGGAAACCATCTTTAATTACTGTATCTTTTAGGTTTTCTATAGTTACAGCTATTGGTGATAATAAGTACGATTTTACATCTATTTTTCCATTATTAGTTACACCATTTGATTCTGGAGTTTCTCCTCTTCCAAGTTGTACAGATATTTCTGCTGCTTTTTCAGCCAAAGTTTTTATTGGTTTATAAACTGTCATTGTTTGTGTTCCATCTACTATTCTTTTTACACCTGCTAAATCAGCATCCTGACCTGAAATAGGTACTTTCCCTCCTAATCCTTGTGCATTTAAAGCCTGTATCGCTCCTCCAGCAGTACTATCATTTGAAGCTATTACAGCATCTATTTTATTATTATTTGCAGTTAATGCATTTTCCATTATTTTTAATGCTTCTTCTGGGAGCCAATCTTTTACCCACTGGTCACCTACTATTTTTATATCTCCTTTATCGATAAGAGGCTGTAAAACTTTCATTTGCCCTTCTCTAAATAATCTTGCATTATTATCTGTTGGTGATCCTCCCATTAAAAAGAAGTTTCCTTTTGGTGCTTTTTGTATAATTGCTTCTGCTTGTAGCTCTCCTACTTTTACGTTATCAAAAGATATATAAAAATCAACATCAGAATTTGTAATCAATCTATCATACGCTAAAACTTTTACTCCAGCTTTATGAGCTTCGTCTACTATTGGTGCCATTACTTCTCCATTATTAGGAATTATCACTAAAACATCTATACCTTGAGATAATAAATTTTCAGCGTCTGTTAATTGTTTTTGTGAGTCACCATTTGCTGAAACTACTATAACTTCTGCTCCTAATTTTTCTGCTTCTGCTTTAAAAATATCTCTATCTTTCTGCCATCTCTCTAATCTTAGATCATCAATAGACATTCCTATTTTAATTTTTTTCTTTTGTCCTTTTTCTGTAGTTCCTGCGTCTGCTTTACTATCTTTTGATCCTCCACATGAAACTAGAAACAATAACATTAATGTCATTAACATAAAAACCTTTTTCATAAATCCACCTCTATCATATAGTTTTTTTTATCCTTGTGCATAACATATTCTGTGAATAACTCTTATTAAACTTTCTTAAATATAAATGCTTTTTAAAAATTATAAATCTAGATTTCCAATTACAAAGTCTGTACCTTTAATAATATTTGTTACTCTCTTAATACTAACTTTCTATTCCACGCGTGCTTTATTATTTCTTTAAATAATTTTAAAATATCTTTTTTATGTATTCTTTTGACTAAGAATTTTTAAAATATCCTTTTTTAGCTTGTCAAAACAATAAAAACTATATTTTTAAAATCATTTTAAAATATTCATATTACAGTTTACCTCTATTTTTATATTTGTCAATGGTCTTTCATAAATTTTTTTTATTTTTCTTATTTTATATGTATTAAATCTAGTATATTTTAAAATCATTTTTTTATATTGTTTTATAAAAAATTATTATTGGTTATTTATGAGATTTTTTTACTTCTATTTTTTACAAGAAGTCACATTTCATTAAAATAGAAATTCTATAAGCAATAGAATTTTTCGTAAGTCTAAACATACACTAAAAAGCAAAGCCAATAAATCTGTCATTGCGAGGAGCGTAGCGACGTGGCAATCTGTTACATGACTTATTCTGGAAGAAAATAGACATTATAAAACTTCACTTACATCCTCAAATCCTTACACGTTACAGATCCCCACGTCACTTTGTTCCTCGGGATGACAAAGTGGTGGGCTTTTCTTGCTTTACTTGTTTAATTCCCTCTCTCTTATAGCAATATAGACTTTCTACTAAATCTAATAATCACATTAATTCTATTATTCTATTAAATCTATTAGTTTATCAAGTCCGTTAAATCTACCAAATTTATCAATATAAAAGTAAAGCCCTGCATCCTGTCATTGCGAGGAGCATAGCGACGTGGCAATCTGTTACATGACTTATTTCAGAAGAAAATAGACATTATAAAACTTCATTTATATTCTCAGAACCTTAAACGTTACAGATCCCCACGTCACTTTGTTCCTCGGGATGACAAAGTGGTGGGCTTTTCTTGCTTTAGTTGTTTAATTCCATCACTAACAATAAACTAAAAAATTACACTCCAATAAAAAAAGACAACTCCTGTTTAATACAGAAATCATCTTCCTCACTTAATATAACTAACCAAAATACCTACTATAAAACTCCATTCTCTCCAGCAAATTGAGAATTATAAATATTATAATATTCTCCTTTTTTCTCTAAAAGCTCTCTATGAGAACCACTTTCTGCTATACCACCATCTTTTAAAACTAAAATCTTATTAGCCTCTCTTATAGTGCTCAGTCGATGCGCTATAACAATATTAATTCTTCCAAACATTAGCCTTTTCATAGCTTCCTGTATCTTCTTTTCTGTTCTCGTATCTACATTACTTGTGGCTTCATCTAATATCAACACATCAGGATCAGATAATATTGTTCTGGCAATAGATAATAACTGCCTTTGCCCCGAACTAAGATTTTCTCCATCATCTCTCAATTCTGTATCATACTCTTCTTTCAAAAGACTTATAAAGTCATCAGCATTTGCCTTAAAAGCAGCCTCTTTTATTTCATTATCATCTGCGTCTAAGTTTCCAAATCCTATATTATCTTTTACACTCCCTACAAATAATACCGTTTCTTGTAAAACTATCCCTATTTTTTTTCTCAAACTACTTAACTTAAAATCCTTTATATTTTCATTATTTACTTTTATTTCACCGTTTTTAATGTCATAAAATCGCATTAATAAATTAATTATAGTTGTTTTTCCCACTCCAGTAGGCCCTACCAATGCAATAGTCTCACCTTTTTTTACTTTAAATGATATATCTTTCAATACCTCTTTATCTTCTACATAAGAAAAAGTAACATTTTCAAATGTAATTTCATTTATTTCATCCGTTAATTCTCTTGCATCCTTTTCATCTGTAATCTCTACTTCTGTATTTAATATTTCAAATACTCTGCTTGAACTAGCTATTGCAACCTGTAATTGATTCATTTGTGATGAAAGCTGATTAATAGGCTGTCCAAATTGTCTCGAATAACTTATAAAAGTTCCTATTAAACCTATACTTACAAAACCCATAAGTGAAAGAATCCCTCCAAATATGGCAATCAAAACATAAGACAAGTTATTTATTAAAGTCATTAACGGCAATATCATTCCTGATAACATTTGAGCAATTCTTCCTACATCACGTAGTTTTTTATTTGTTACAGAAAATTTACCAATCATAGTTTCTTCTCGTAAATGTGCTTTTACTGTAGCTTGAGCAGTTATGCTCTCTTCTATTAAGCCATTTAACTCTCCAAGATTTTTTTGCTGTATTAAGAAATAATTTTGACTTTTCTTAGTAATTTTTCTTATAGCTAATAAACTTATAGGTACTGTTATTACAGTTAATACTGTCAGATAAAAATTTAATACCAACATTGTAACCAAAATTCCCACAAGTGTTAATGTTCCAGAAATAACTTGTGTTAAACTTTGTGACAAAGTATTTCCAATTTGATCTATATCATTTGTTAGACGGCTCATTAATTCTCCAGATGTATGTGTATCAAAAAACCTTGGTGACAATCTTGTCAGCTTATCAAAAAGTCTATTTCGCAGATCTTTAATCGCTGACTGTGATATAAATGCTACTATGTACATTTGCAGCCATGAAGCCAATACTCCAATAAAATATATTCCTGCCAACATTGCTAAAAGCTTTACTAATAACTGCATATCTTTTGGAACTATAGCTTCATCTATTATTTTACCAATAAAAACTGGGCCGATTACACTTGAAATTGTGTTTATCAATATAAATAACGTAAGCATAATTACATTAAACTTATATGGTAAGAGTAATCCTAGTATTCTTTTTAAATTAGCTCTAACTTCTTCACCACTTAACTTTTCTGAAGATAGTATAATGTTATTTCTAGATCCTCTTCCAAATCCAGATTTAGATTGATTACTCATGAGTTTCTCCCTCCCCAGCTTCTATTTGAGAATCATATATCTCTTTATAAATAACATTATTTTCTAATAATTCATTATGGCTGCCTATTCCCACTACACATCCTCTATCTAAAACAATTATTTTATCTACTGCTTTTATAGACGATATTTTCTGTGCTACTATAATTTTAGTACACTTAAAATCTAATTTTTTCAATTCTTCCTGTAATTTTATTTCTGTTTTCATATCAAGTGCTGATGATGAATCATCTAATAATAAAATTGACGGCTTCTTCAATATTGCTCTGGCAATATACATTCTTTGTCTTTGCCCGCCTGATAATCCAGCACCCTTTTGTCCAATTATAGTTTTATATTTTTCTGGCATTTTCTCTATAAATTCTTCTGCCTGTGCTATCTTAGCCGCCTTCTTAATATCTTCAAATGTCGAATTTTCATTTCCAAATTTTATATTATCTTCTATTGTACCTACTAATAATGTATCTTGCTGTCGAACTAAGCCTATACTTCTTCTTAATTCTGCAAGGGAGATATCTCTTATATCCCTATTATCCATTTTTATACTTCCATCAGTTACATCATAATATCTTATAATCAGACTTATTATAGAACTTTTCCCTGATCCTGTTCCTCCTATTATTCCAATAGTTTCACCTGCATTTACAGTAAAACTAATATCTTTTAATGCCTTTTTCTCGTCACCTTTATAACTAAAAGATACATGATCAAAAATCATTTCATCATTTAATCCTTTAAATTCATCATTTTCTTTTATATCTCTTATTGTTTCTTCTCTATTTAGAATTTCACTAATACGTGTCCCAGATACTTTAGCTCTAGATGTCATCATTAATAAAAAAGCTACCAATAATAATGAAAATAAAATTTGAAATGAATATGTAATAAAAGCTATAATATCTCCTACTTGTATACTTCCTTTAAATACACCATTTCCACCTATCCATAAAATTGAAATAATAGCTGCATTAATTAAAAACATCATAACAGGCATTATCAAGCCAGTCATTCTATTAGCTGTTATTGCCAATTTCAAATACCCATCATTAGCATCCTGAAACTTTTTATTTTCATAATCTTCTCTAACAAAGGCTCTAATAACCCTTGCTCCAAAAAGGCTCTCTCTTAATATACTATTTAGCTTATCTAATCTTATCTGTATTTTTCCAAAATACGGTATACTTTTAGTTATTATAATTGCCAGAGCTATTATTAAAATTGGAAATATTATTACAAATACCATAGTCAAACTTTTATTTATTGAGAATGCAAAAAATATACTCCCTAAAAATAATATTGGAGCTCTTACAACCAATCTTAAAAATACCTGTATTATAGTTTGTAGTGTATTTATATCAGAGGTTAAACGTGTTATAAGTGAAGGTGTTGTAAAATGATCTATATTACTTGCAGAAAAACTCATTATTTTACTATACGCCGCTTCTTTTACATCAGCACAAAACCACTGCGATACCTTACTTGCAAACCAAGTACTTAATATTCCTCCAATGGCACTCATAATAGTTAAAGCAACCATAAATAAACCGATTTTCATAATCTGTGGCAGTTCTTTATTTGGTAAATAAATGTTTACTATTTTTGACATTAATTTTGGAAGTGTCACTTCTGCTATTACTTCTAATAAGACTAAAGATACTGCTAAAATAATTTCTTTTCTGTACGGCTTCATATATTTATACAATACATTCATTTTCATTCCTCTATTCTTTCTGTATATTTTTTAGTTCTTGTAATCTTTTAATAAGTAAAAAGAACCACAAATTATAATTGCTTTTTTCCCTATTTTTTTGGCAAGTTTCACAGAATTTATCAAATCACTTTCTTCATACACATTTTTAAAATAATCTTTCCCCACATTATACATTTCACTAGATGAAAATCCTCTTTCATTATTAATCCCAGTAAAAATAGCTGTATCTGTACATTTTTTTATATTTTTTAGTATCCCATCTATATTTTTATCTTTTAAAATTGAGATAATAAAAACTGTTTCATTCTCTTTGAATAATTTTTTTACATTGGAAGAAAGAACTTTCGCAGCCTCCTCATTATGAGCACCATCTAATATGATAAACGGATCTTTAGAAACTATTTCAAATCTTCCTCTCCACACTACTTTACTAACTGCTCTTTTTATTATCTCATCTTTTATTCCTAAATATTTTAACGCCTTATACGCTAATAAAAAATTATTTACTTGATGTTCACCAAATAAAGAAAGCTCAAAAACGTCTTTTTCTAACCATACTTTTATCTTAATTCTTTCTTTGTCTAGCTCCATTTTTGGACTGTATTCTTTTAGAACATTAATATAATCATTTGTTTTATTTTTTATAGCATCCAAAAGCTCTTCTTTATTATCTGCAAAAAATACAGGTACCCCATCTTTCACTATACCCGACTTTTCATAAGCTATCTCTTCTAGAGTTTCACCTAAAAAGTCAGTATGATCATA
Source organism: Sebaldella sp. (assembly GCA_018058425.1). Lineage (GTDB taxonomy): Bacteria > Fusobacteriota > Fusobacteriia > Fusobacteriales > Leptotrichiaceae > Sebaldella. Next base: position 305 of record JAGOZX010000083.1, on the reverse strand, counting down.
TGAAACATTTGTAATGAGAGATATTATTGGAGTAACTATATTTGTGGCATCTAGTCTTCCACCCATTCCAGTTTCTAAAATTAAGTAATCTATCTTTTTATCTTTCATATATAAAAACATCAAAGCTGTGGTTATTTCAAAAAAAGTTACATCTATTTTATTATCTGAAATAATCTTTTTTAGTTTTGATGAATAATCTTCTAGTTCTTCATCAGTAAGCTCTTCTTTATTTACTGTAACCCTCTCATTAAAGCTAAAAATTTCAGGCGATGTGTACTTACCTGTCTTATATCCTGCCTCTATGA
>JAGOZX010000082.1 GCA_018058425.1 Sebaldella sp. | reverse complement strand
GTATAAAATATTGTTTTAAGTATTTTTTAATAAGGAAAAAATGTATTTTTGGTTTACAAAAATACTATATACCATAATTTGTAAACTGAATAACTGGTTTTTCACATTTTGTCTATTTACAAATAATAAGGAAGAAATGTTTTAGATCCTCACGGCGCTACGCTTCTCAGGATGACAGATTGTTGGGTTATGTTTACTTTGGAGCATTATTGAGTAAATAAATGAATATAATGATGTATAAAATATTGTTGTAAGTATTGTTTAATAAGGATAAATTTGTATTTTAGTTTACAAAAATACTATATACCATAATTTGTAAACTGAATAACTGGTTTTTCACATTTTGTCTATTTACAAATAATAAGGAAGAAATGTTTTAGATCCTCACGTCGCTACGCTTCTCAGGATGACAGATTGTTAGGTTATATTTACTTTGGAGCATTATTGAGTAAATAAATGAATAATAATATAAAGAAAAATTACTTTAAAGTATTGTTGAGTAAAACAATTATAATAAAGACATAAAAAAGGTTATTGTAAGCGATGTTAAATAACAATAAATGGTTATTTACAGTTTACAAATTACAAAGTTAGATATTATTTATAAGATAATATTTTTATCGGCTATAAGTCCTGAAAAATAAAGAAAAAATTTATATTATAGTTTACAAATTTATATATAATTTTATATTGTAAACTAATTTTTTGTTTTTATCATTTTTAACCCAATAAAATTAGGGGATAAATTATTATTTGATTTATTAAAAAATGGATATATAGCCAGAAGAATATATGAGAATAATGGTGAAATAAAAAGGAATGTGTGATAAAATAATAAAAAAATGGAGAAATGAGGAATTAGTGTTATGGAGCATGTGTTTAAAAGCAAATATAGAAAACCTGTAGGAGGGATATTGATATTACTTGCAGGAATAATAACTTCTGCTATAATTTTCTGTATCGCTTTTACAATTATAGGAATCAATATGCAGGATTCTAATGCAGTGGTTTACTCAAGTATAATAACTTTAGTAGTGTTTTTAGTGTTTATGTATAGAGTGTTTGGAATTCCACTTGAGTATGTGGTTAATGATAAAGAGGTTATTTTTGTGAGAAAAGGAAAAGAATTTAAGAAATTTTCTTATTCTGAACATGTCTTATCATCATATGTAGTGAAACACAGTACTAATGGAATACCAACAAATACAACAAGATTTCTAGTAGCAGATAATGGGAAAAAAGAGAAGAAATTTGTTTGTGCATTATCTAAAAAAGATTTTGATGAGTTTATGGGGCTAGTAATAGCATATTCAAATAAAACTTTCTCTGATTCTGTTGCAGTAGAGCAAGGAAACATACCTGAAACATCAAATATAAATAAGGAGTATTTTTTAAATAAAGAAAAAATATTTAAAAAATTACTTTATTTAAAAAGTGTTGGATTTACAATAATAGCAATATTATGTGTAGTTATTGGTTTTATTTTATTATATACTGGAGAATCAGGAGCAGAATTTTTATTTATTGGTGCGTTAATTTGTATGGTTTTATTTATTTTAGTATTGTTAGCAAGTGTGGCACATGTGAAAAAGACAACACCTGAAAGAGTGAGTATTAGAAATAATGCAATTTATATTGATGATGTAATCCTTAATTTTAGTGAAATAGAAAAAATATCTCTAACACCTCATAGTTATTATCATGGTAGTCCAAATAGAACCTTGAGAATCGCTAAGAGAGAGGGTGGGCAGGTTTATTATACTTTAGGGTTTAAAGTAGATAAAGTAGGTAAAATGGATTCTGTTTTTCCAAAATATGATGAATTTTCATTTTTGCTAGAAGGTATATTTATGAATACTCCTGGTAAATTTCAATATGACTTATAGAGAAAAATAAATTTTATAATATATTTACTTAATTAGGAAACTTTCTATTTTTTGGAGAGTTTCCTTTTTTGTTTTTAGTTAAGATGGTTCTTACTTTTTGTTTTGTATTTTTTATAGTTTGAAACGTTTTAGATCCTCACGGCGCTTCGCTTCTCAGGATGACAGATTGTTAGGCTATGTTTACTTTAGAGCATTATTGAGTAAAGATAATGAATATAATGATATAAAGAAAGGTTACTGTAAGCGCTGTTAAGTAATAATAAATGATTATTTATAGTTTACAAAATAATATATAATTTTAGAAATTTAGTTTTAAAAAATCAATTTTTATTATATTTAATAGGGAAAATATTTTATTTTTAGTTTACAAAAATAATTTATAATATAATTTGTAAACTTAATAATTGATTTTTTATCTTTTGTCTATTGGCAAACAATAAGGAAGAAACGTTTTAGATCTTCACGTTGCTGCGCTTCTCAGGATGACAGATTTAAGGGCTTTTCTTACTTTCTATTTTGAGGTTATTAGATTAGTTGTGTTCTAGTTATATTATTAATTAATTTTATGTTATTTTAATGGCTTTAATGATTTTAAAGGTTCTAATAATTTCAAATCTCATTAACTAACTTTGATTTGAAGTACATCCTTTATTATCTGTCATTGCGAGGAGTGAAACGACGTGGCAATCTGTTTCTGCCGGCTGTAATTTTATAATATTTAATACTTTACATATTTAATGGCAATTCCTCAAAAATAAGGTTTTTTCACCATAAATTTATAAGTTATCTTAAGTTTGGTATAATTTATATAAAAATAGACGGTATAGATCCTCACGGCGCTTCGCTTCTCAGGATGACAGATTGTTGGAGTCTGTCTTCTTTGGGGATTTTAAAATAAAAATAAGAAGCCATACTTGACTAAAATGAAAAATGAGGTATTATTTAGAAATGAGGGATCGGTACCTTAAAATATTTTTTATATTTAATAAATAATCAATTATATTATTGATTTACAAAATATGGGAGGAATAAGTATGGAAAAATCAAAAAGTATTGATCCAGAAAAAGTGCCGCAAAAAATACTGTATACAGGAGCAAAGATGCCGGGAATAGGTATGGGAACTTTTGGATCTGATAAATATAGCGCAATTGAGACAGCTAATGCAGTAAGAGGTGCAGCAGAAATAGGTTATAGATTTTTTGACTGTGCTTCTGTATATGGAAATGAGGATTTAATAGGAGAAGTTTTTAAAGACATTATGAATAGCGGAATAAAAAGAGAAGAACTTTTTATAGCCTCAAAAGTTTGGAATAATATGCATGATAATGTAGAGGAAGCGTGTAAAAAAACATTGAAAGACTTGAAGTTGGAATACTTGGACATGTACTTTGTACACTGGCCATTTCCTAATTATCATGGACCAGGTGTAAGTGTAGGCTCGAGGGATGAAAATGCAAAACCATATATACACGAAAATTATATGAGAACATGGAGGGAAATGGAGAAGCTTGTAGAAAGTGGTTTAGTAAGACATATAGGAACATCAAATATGACAATACCTAAATTAAAACTAGTAATAAGAGATGCTAAAATCCTTCCAGCTGCAAATGAAATGGAGATTCATCCATCGTTTCAACAAAATGAGCTATTTAAATTTATTATAGCAAATAAGATGGTTCCAGTTGGATTTTGTCCTATAGGTTCACCAGCCAGACCAGATAGAGATAAAGCAGAAAATGATGTAGTAGATATAGAAGATCCTATAATTGTGAAAATAGCAAAGGCACATAATACTCACCCAGCAGTGATCTGCGTAAAATGGGGAGCGCAAAGGGGTCATGTCCCTATTCCGTTTTCAATACATAAAAATAAATATTTAAGTAATTTAATTTCTATTTTGGAGGATCCGTTAACAGAAGAGGAAATGAAGGAAATAGAAAAAGTAGATAAAAACTGTAGGTTAATAAAAGGACAGGTGTTTTTATGGAAAGGTGCTGATTCTTGGGAAGACTTATGGGATATAACAGGTGAAATTACAAAAAGTAAAATATAAGAAAGTTTATTTTTAAAAATTTGAATTTATATTGATAATAAAAACATGAAAAGTTTTATCCTTTGATTGCTGCATTTTTCAGTTAATATAAAAAATTAAAGTTATCGAAGTTTTAATTTTAAAAAGAATATTGTATAATTAAAGAAAAGTAATTTCAAAGAGAGGATAAAATGAAAATAAGTGATATTGCAAAATTAGCAGGTGTTTCAAAATCTACTGTTTCAAGAGTACTAAATAACACAGGTTATGTAAAAAGAGATACTAAAGGAAGAGTTTTAGAAGTAATTAAAAATGTTAATTATGTTCCTAATAATATAGCAAGGTCGTTATCAAGAAAGGATAATAATACTGTTGCTGTGGTAGTCCCAGATATAGAAAATCCATATTTTAGTGAGATAATAAAAGGTATAACTGAAGTTGCTGATGAAAATGATATAAATCTCCTTTTATACGATACTAATGAAAGTATATATAAAGAAGAAAAAATTTTTAATGATTTACTAGGCCAACGTCCTAAAGGAGCGATAATATGTATATCTTCAAACTACCATGATGATGAAAGTTTGGAAATGCTAGAAAATTCCGAAATACCTTTTATATTATTTGATAGAGAATTAAAAGGTAAGAGACATTCAGGAATATTTTTTGATGATTTTAAAGGAGGTTATTTAGCTGCGGAAAACCTAATAAAAGAAGGTCATAAAAAAATAGCAGTTATTACAGGGCCGCTTACATCATCAAATGGATATGAAAGATTAGAAGGGTATAAAAAGGCTTTAAAAGATAATAATATAAAGGTAAATGAAAAGAATGTATTTGAAGGTGACTTTAAATTACAAAGTGGTTATGAGCATGCGAAGGAAATAATTTTAAATAAAAAAGAAATAACTGCAATTTTCTCATGTAATAGTTTAATGACATTAGGTGTTTTAGCTGCATTAAAAGAATTAGAAATGAAAACACCAGAAAATATATCTCTTGTGGGTTATGATAATCCAGAATATTTTGATATTCTAGGTGTAAATGTAAGTTCAATAAAAAGAGCTGTGAAAAAAATGGGTAGGGTATCTTTAGAGATGTTATTAGAAATAACAAATAAAAAAAATGAAATAAAAAAGGAAAGAATAGTATTAGATCCTGAACTTATACTAAGAGGATCAGAGAAAAAAATAAAAAAATAGTTGACATAAAAAAAAATCGAGGTATTATTGTAATAAATAAGATACCGGTCTCTTAAAAATTATATATTTTTTAAAATTAGTAACTTTAATTTTTTTAAAATCTCTACACTTTGAATAGCACATCTAATAATAATAATAATATTGTAAAAAAACAACAACTAAAAGTACAGGAAAAGGAAGTTAGTTTATTTATTTAATAGTTATGGTACCGATACCCTTTAAATTAATTATAAATAAACTATATGTAATTTTAAGCTTTTAAAAGAATTTATAAGAAAAGGATGGAGGAAATATGTTATTAGAAAAAGAAAGAGAAAAATTAGTGAAATATTCAATGATACTTTTAGAAAAAAACCTGACAAATGGTACTTCTGGAAATATAAGTATTTATAATGAAGAAGAAAAATTAGTTGCAATAACTCCAACAGGAGTGAGTTATGAAACTATGAAAAGTGAAGATATCTCTGTTGTGGATATGGAAGGGAATTTATTGGAGGGTAAAAACCCATCTACAGAACTAGAAATGCACATGATTTTTTACAGAAATAGAGATGATGTAAAAGCAGTGATTCATACACATCCTATTTATAGCACAGTATTAGCATGTTTACGAGAAGACCTTCCAGCAATTGATTATATGATAGGTGTAACAAAGGCAACTAAAGTAAAGTGTGCAGAATACGCACCTTATGGTACAGATGAACTGGCAAAAAACGCATTTAAAACAATGGGAGAAAGTTATGCAGTAATTTTAGCAAATCACGGGTTAACTACTGCTGGAGAAAATATAGAAAATGCCTTTAATGTAACTGTACAGGTAGAATATATATCTGAACTTTACACAAAGGGAAGAAATATTGGAAAACCTGTAATATTAGAAGATTCAGAAATGAAATCAATACTTGAAAGATTTAAAACATATGGTCAAATAAAAACAGGTGAATAAGGTGATGAAATTGAATAAAGGAACTTTAGCATTTGATTTTGGTTCTTCATCAGGAAGACTGATTTTAGGAGTTTTAGATGAGGGGAATAATAAAATTTCTATAAAAGAAATACATAGGTTTGAAAATAAATCAGTGGTTTTAAATAAAAATGAATATTGGGACTTTTTATACTTATTTAATGAATTAAAGGCAGGCCTTAAAAAGGCTTCTTTAGAAAAAGATGTAGAAATAGTAAGTCTAGGAATTGATACATGGGGTGTTGATTATGGCTGGATAGATGAAGATGGTGATTTACTTTATAATCCAATTTGTTATAGAGATCAAAGAACTGAGAGTATCATAAACGAAGTTCATTCAAAAATTTCTAAATTTGATTTATTTAAGGAATCAGGAAACCAATTTTATCCATTTAATACACTGTATCAGATTTATTATGATATATATGAGAAGAAAATTTTAGAAAAAGGAGCAAAGAAATTTTTATTTCTACCTAATTTATTTGCGTACTATCTTACAGGAAAAGAAAGCTGGGAATATACAATAGCATCTACAAGCGGGTTATTAAATTCTAAAAGTAGAGCATGGAGTGGTGATATATTTGAAAAACTGAAAATTCCCAAAGAAATTAAAGGTGAGATAAAAGAAAGTGGAACTATTTTAGGGGAAATAAAAAGAGAAATAATTGAAGAGCTTGGAATAAATAATATGGAAGTTATATTAACAGCCTCACATGATTCGGCAGCCGCAGCCGCAGGAGCACCTCTAAAAAATAAAAACTCTCTTTATATAATAAATGGAACATGGTCTTTATTGGGGATAGAGAGTGAAATGTCAGTATTAACAGAAGAAGCTTTTAGAAATAATATAATAAATGAAGGTGGAGTGAATAAAACAGTAAGAGTATTAAAGATGATTCCCGGGCTATGGATATTACAGCAATTAAGAAAAAATTTTAGTGAAAGAAATTTAAATATAGGATATGAAAAATTTGGTGAGATGGCTAAAAGCTCAAATATTGATTCTTTTGTAAACTTGGAGGATGAAAGATTTTTATACACAAAAAATATGGAAAAAGAGATAAAAAAATATTGTATTGAAACTAAACAAATAATTCCTGAAACAGAAGAAGATTTGTTAAGAACAGCATATAACAGTTTGAAAAAAGAATACAAAAAAGGTATAGATACTATAAAAAAAATAACAAATATAAACTTCGAAGACTTTATAGCAATAGGGGGTGGTATACAAGACAAATTTTTGTGTCAAGAGGTAGCAAATGAATTAGGCAGAGAAATAAGAACAGGTCCAATAGAAGCATCAGCATTTGGAAATATAATAACTCAGTTTATTTCTTTAGGCCTTATAGAAAGTTATGAAAAAGCCAGAAAAATAATAGAAAGTTCATCTGAGATAAGCGTATATTATCCTAGACAGGAGGTTTATTAATGAGAAAGAAAATACTGGAAATGAAAGGTATAATGAAGTCATTTCCAGGAGTAAAAGCTTTAGATGGAGCATTCCTAGACTTGTATGAAGGGGAAGTTCATGCTTTTTTGGGAGAAAATGGAGCAGGTAAATCCACATTAATGAAGATACTAACAGGGGTTTACAGCATGGATGAGGGCGAAATAATTTATAATGGAAAAAGTGTAAAGTTTAGAACACCTAAAGAAGCACAGGAAGATGGAATTAGCATAATTTATCAGGAATTTAATCTATTACCTCATTTAACTGTTTCAGACAATATTTTTATAACAAGGGAATTTCAAAATATTAGAGGGGTAATTAATAAGGAAAAACAAAAGTCAGAAGCTTTAAAAATAATGGACTCTTTAGGATTAACAATATCACCAGATGATAAAGTAATGGATTTAAGTGTCGCTGAGCAACAAATGGTAGAGATAGCAAAAGCTCTTTCTACAAAAGCTAAAATCTTAATAATGGATGAACCCACAGCTGCTTTAACAGAGAGGGAGATAGATAAACTCTTTGGTGTTATTGAGGATTTAAAAAGCAAAGGAGTGGGAATAATATATATTTCACATCGTATGGAAGAATTAAAAATAATTGCAGATAGAGTAACAATAATGAGAGATGGGAAGTATATAAAAACATTAAATTATAAAGAGACAACACATGATGAGTTAATAAAATTAATGGTAGGAAGGTCAATGGATGAGCAATATCCACCAAGAATATCTGAAATAGGAGAGGTACTTTTGGAAGTGAAAAATCTTTCTTATAAGAAAATTTTAAAAGATATCAGCTTTAATGTAAAAAGTGGTGAAATACTAGGAGTCGCAGGACTTATGGGAGCTGGAAGAACTGAAATGGCTAAAACGATTTTTGGTGTATACCAGCATGATAAAGGAGAAATAAGGCTGAATAATAAAAAAATGGAAATAAAAAATCCTAGAGATGCGATAAATAATGGAATAGCATATTTAACAGAGGATAGAAAAAAAGATGGATTACTTTTAAATCTAAGTGTGGAAGATAATATTGTAATATCAAATTTAAATTGCGTTTCTGAATATTTGGTAATTAATTCGAAAAAATCAACAGCTCTTTCAGAAAGGTATATTGATAAAATAAAAATAAAAACACCTTCTAAAAATCAAGAAGTTCGGAATTTAAGCGGGGGGAATCAGCAGAAGGTAATATTAGCCAGATGGCTTTGTCAGGATAAAAAAGTTTTAATGTTTGACGAACCCACAAGAGGTATAGATGTAGGAGCAAAGAGAGAAGTGTATAATCTTATGAATGAATTAGCTGAAAGCGGTGCAGCAATAATAATGATATCTTCGGAATTACCAGAAATTTTAGGGATGAGTGATAGAGTAATGGTTATGAATGAGGGAAAAGTAGCAGGAATATTAGACATAGAGAATGCAACACAAGAAAAAATAATACATTATGCGACAGGTGGTGAATAATATGGATATAGGAGGAGAAACTAAAATTATGAAATCAGGAATGAAGGTAAATAAAGGTAAAGTTTTACAACAATTAGCAACTTTTGGAAGCTTAATAATAATGGTGATATTTTTTTCATTAACTTCACAATACTTTTTTTCATTAACAAATTTTATAACAATAGCTTTACAAACAGCTGTAGTGGGAATAATAGCTATAGGAATGACATTTGTAATAATAACAGGTGGAATAGATTTATCTGTAGGTTCTATAGTTGCTTTTTCAGGTGTTATAACAGGATTGGCTTTAAAAACAGGGATGCCTATGGTAATGGCAATAATAATAGGTTTGTTAACAGGGACATTATGTGGACTGATAAATGGAGTTTTAATATCAAAAGCTAATCTTCCACCTTTTATTTCAACGCTTGGTCTAATGATGATGGGAAGAGGTCTTGTTCTTGCAATAACAAATGGTATTCCAGTATCGGGTCTTTCTGACAGCTATGCAAGTATTTCAGGAGGGAGTGTCATGGGAATACCTAATCCAGTTATATTTTTAATAATATTAGCAGTTATATTCTCATTTATACTGAAAAAAACTATTATAGGAAAGTATACATATGCTGTGGGGAGTAATGAGGATGCTTCTAAACTCTCAGGGATTAATGTTTCTAAGATAAAGTGCTTTGTTTATGGAGTGAGTGGCCTTTTATCAGCAGTATCAGGAATAATACTGTCTTCAAGGCTTATATCTGCACAGCCTACAGAAGGAATGGGATATGAAATGGATGCAATAGCAGCTGTTGTAATTGGTGGTGCCAGCTTAATGGGAGGAACTGGGACAATAATTGGAACTATTTTAGGAGCTTTTATTATGAGTATACTAAGAAACGGACTTAATATGCTAAATGTTTCTGGCTTTTGGCAGCAATTTGCAGTGGGAGCTGTGGTTCTTATTGCGGTGTATATAGATAGTTTGAAAAATAAAAAGGCAAAGTAAAAACTTTATTTCAAGCTTTAAACTTTAAATTTGTAATTCATGAAAATAGTTAAAAAGTATAAATATCGTATAAAAAGGAGAATAAATATGAAAAAGATTCTATTAATATTAAGTGTTTTAATGTTTACTTTTAGTTGTGGTTCGAAAGAGAAAACAGAGGGGGTAAGTGGGGATGCAAGTAAAGCCTCTGGAAATGAAAAAATAAAAATAGAAATAATAAGTAAGGGATACCAGCATGAATTTTGGAGAACTGTGGAATTAGGTGCGAAAAAGGCAGGAGAAGACTTAGGAGCAGAAGTTAATTTTATTGGTCCAGAAAAAGAAAGTGAAGTAGGGAAGCAAGTAGGAATGGTAGAAAATGCTATAAATAAAAAAGTATCTGCTATAGGAATAGCTGCATTAGATGCAAACGCTCTGGAACCTGTGATAAAAAAAGCAATAGATGCTAAAATTCCAGTTGTAAGTTTTGATTCAGATATAAAAGGTGAGATAACAGCAAGTTTTGTAGCTACTGATAATATAGCCGCTGGAGAGCTTGCAGGAGAAGAGATGGCTAAACGTATAGGTGGGAAAGGGAAAGTCGCTATAGTGGCTCATAATGCGGGTACATCTACGGCAATAGACAGGGAAGCAGGGTTTAAAAAAGCTATGGCTAAATATCCAGATATTCAAGTTTTAAATACACAATTTAGTGATGGTGATAAATCAAAAGCTTTATCTATTACTTTAGATATTATAAATGCTAATCCAGATATAAAAGGAATCTTTGGAACAAATGAGGGAGCAGCATATGGTGTAGCAAAAGGAATAGAAGAAAAAGGACTTGCAGGGAAAGTAATTGTAATTGGTTTTGATAGTTCAGAAGACATGGTTAAGTTTATAGAAAAAGGTATAGCAACAGGAACAGTAATTCAAGATCCATATAGAATGGGTTATGAAACAGTAAAACAGTTATATAGCTTGATAAAAGGTGAAAAAGTAGAAAAAAGAATAGATACTGGAGCAAATTTTGTTTCAAAAGAAAACTTAAATAATGAAGATATTCAGAAATTATTGTTTCCTTTAGGAAAAAAGTAGTTTTTTAAATAGAAATTATATTGGGGAAATAAAATATTTAAGGAGGAAAAATGTATAGACTTAGAGGAAAGTTACCTAAAGTAGGAATAAGACCTGTAATAGATGGAAGAAGAAATGGAGTAAGGGAATCACTAGAAGTTAAAACTATGGGAATGGCTGAAAAAGTAGCTGAATTAATATCAAACAGCTTAAGATATCCAAGTGGTGAAAAAGTAGAATGTGTAATATCAGATACTACAATAGGAGGATCATCTGAAGCAGCTAAATGTGCCCAAAAATTTAAAGATGAAAATGTGGGACTTACAATAACAGTCACTCCTTGTTGGTGTTATGGAATAGAAACTATAGATATGACACCAGATATACCTAAGGCAATTTGGGGATTTAATGGAACTGAAAGACCAGGAGCTGTGTATTTAGCAGCTGCACTTGCAGGACACGATCAGTTAGGGATTCCTGCATTTGGAATATATGGAGAAAATGTACAGGACTTAGATGATGATACCATGACAAAAGATGTAGAAGAAAAACTTTTAAAATTTACAAGATCTGGTCTAGCTGTGGCTATGATGAAGGATCGGTCATATTTATCAGTTGGTGGAACTTGTATGGGAATAGCAGGTTCAATGGTTAATCCTGAATTTTTATTTGATTATTTAGGTATAAAACCAGAGTATAAAGATATGAGTGAAGTAAAAAGAAGAATAGAAAAAGATATATTTGATAAAGAGGAATATGAAAAGGCTTTGAAGTGGGTTAAAGAAAATTGTAAAGAGGGATTTGACAATAATCTGGAGGAAAAAAGAAGAAGCAGGGAAGAAAAGGATAAGGAGTGGGAAGTAGTAGTAAAAATGACACTTATTATGAAAGATTTAATGATAGGAAACCCAAAATTAGCTGAGATGGGATATATTGAAGAATCAGAAGGAAGTAATGCAATAGTTTCAGGCTTTCAAGGGCAGAGACAATGGACAGACTATATGCCAAATGGAGACTTTATGGAAGCAATATTAAATTCTTCTTTTGATTGGAATGGGATAAGAGAATCTTTTGTGGTAGCAACGGAAAATGACTTTTTAAATGGAATTACTATGTTATTTGGTCATTTATTAACTGGAACTGCTCAAATATTTGCTGATGTGAGAACATATTGGAGTCCTGAATCTGTGAAAAGAGTTACAGGAAAGGAGTTAAGTGGTAAAGCTGCTAATGGGATAATTCATTTGATTAATTCTGGGTCTGCTACATTAGATGCCACAGGGGAGCAAATGAAAAATGAAAATAGAGTTATGAAGCCATTTTGGGAAATAACAGAGGATGAAGTGAAGAGAACGCTAGAAGCTACAAACTGGTGTCCTGCAAGTTATGATTATTTCAGAGGAGGAGGTTTCTCATCTAACTTTCTAACTAAGGGAGAGATGCCTGTAACTATGTCTAGAATAAATATAATTAAAGGACAGGGCCCTGTTTTACAAATAGCAGAAGGGTATGCTGTAAATATAGATCCAGAAATTCATGGAGTATTAGATAAGAGAACAGACCCTACTTGGCCAACTACTTGGTTTGCACCAAAATTAAATGGACACGGGCCTTTTAAAGATGTATATTCTGTAATGAATAATTGGGGAGCAAATCATGGGGCAATATCATATGGACATATAGGAGATGAACTTATAACTCTAGCATCAATGTTAAGAATTCCAGTTTCTATGCATAATATAGAAGAAGAGAGACTGTTTAGACCAAAGGTTTGGGCGAGTTTTGGAACTAAAAATAAAGAAAGTGCAGACTTTAGAGCATGCGATAATTTTGGACCTTTATATAAAAAATCAAAATAAGAGGATGATAAGATGCTAAAGAATATACCAAAAAATATTAGTCCTGATTTACTAAAAATACTTTGTGAAATGGGGCATGGTGATGAAATAGTAATTGGAGATGGTAATTTTCCAGCGGCGAGTCATACTAAAAGGTTAGTAAGATGTGATTCTACTAATGTTTCGGAAATATTAAAATCTATATTAGAAATATTTCCACTTGATGAGTATGTAGAAAACCCTGTATTTCTTATGAAAACTGGAGAGGAATACGAAGGGGAGCCAGAGGTCTGGGGAGAGTATAGAAGTCTTTTGGGTAAGTGCGAAGAATTTAAAGATTTTGAATTATTGGAGAGGTTTTCTTTTTATGATAGAGCTAAAAATGCATATGCTGTAGTTTCCACTTCTGAGGAGGCGATTTATGCAAATATTATTTTGAAAAAAGGTGTTGTTAAGTGATAAAAAAATAAGTTGATTAACTCCAAAAGTTAATTTATAAAATCAAAAGGGGATGTTTCGAATTATTTTGTTACATCCCCTTATTTGTGATTTGGGTTGTGGTTTATGGGTAGGTACAGTTATAGATTCTCACGTCGCTTTGCTCCTCAGAATGACAAAAATTTGAAATTGTTACTTAGTAATTTAGGAGGTAAAAATGAAGTGTTATATAGGGATAGATGTTGGTACAGGAAGTGCAAGAGCTGGAATATTTGATGAAAATGGTAATTTATTATTTAAAAAAGCAAAAAAAATTACAACTTGGGAATATGAGGAAGTCTATAGAGAGCAGTCTTCTGATGAAATATGGGAGAATATTTGTGAAGTAGTTAGAGAAATAGTTGCGCAGTCTAAGGTGGATAAAAAAGATATAAAAGGAATAGGTTTTGATGCCACATGTTCATTAGTTGCTTTAGATGAAAATGGTGATCCTGTGAGTCTTAGTAAGAGTTTAGATAATAGTAGGAATGTAATCTTATGGATGGATCATCGTGCAGAAAAAGAAACTGAATTTATAAATAAAACTCATGATAAGATATTAGACTATGTAGGTGGAAGTATATCAATAGAAATGGAAATTCCTAAAATATTATGGGTGATAAATAATCTATATGAACAATATAAAAAAATAAGTTATTATTTTGATCTTCCTGACTTTTTAGTGTATA
>JAGOZX010000026.1 GCA_018058425.1 Sebaldella sp. | reverse complement strand
ATATACCGCTTGGTGAACATAGCGACAGAGGTACACCCAGATACATTTCGAACCTGGTAGTTAAGCCTGTTTGCGCCGAAAATACTTAGATTTACTTCTAGGGAACATAGGTCTTCGCCAAGCTTTTTTAATGCAAAAATTTAAAGGCGGTGTTGGTATGAAAAAATGTCTTTTCTTTTTATCATTTCTTTTTATATTATCTTGTGATAAATTTAACGATGAAAATTTATCTTCTAATGAAAAAGTATTGTTAGAAGAATACCAAAAAATGGAAGAGTCTGATGAGACAATTACTGTTAAAGATGATGACTTAACATCTGAGTATTTTGTGGAGACAGATACAAATAAAATTTCTGAATTACTTTCAAAAACATTAGGAATTTCTTTAGAGGAAATAAAATTGTCTGATACAGTTTTGAAATTCCCTATAGCTGAAAATGAAAATACTTCTAATGAAATGGTAAAAATGCTTTCATTTAAGTACAAAAATTTTTATATTCACTTTGAATTAAATGACTCTGACTATGTTACTTGTTACGCAATTGTAGCAGATAAATCAAAAGTTTCTTATAATGAATTTCAAAAAATGATAGAAAAATTTGTTCTTATAGGCGTAGATGAAGAAAATAATATTGATCCAAAAGTTATTGTGACAAAATTATTTGCCAAAAATCATTCAGAAATATCATATGAGAATAATCTTTATTTGTTTCTAGAAAATGATAGTTATAATTTTGCAGTTATTAAAATTCCTAATGGAGTGGAAAGAATTAATCCAATTAAATAGTATGAAAAGACATATAATTATGTCTTTTTTTTGTATCATGCAAAAGTATTCAGATAAACTGTGAAAGTCTGTTATGAAGATATACCAATCAACTATTAAAATATTTTCTTTTAAAATTAGCGAACATATGACTACTATCTTTTTTATCTAGTATACTTTTTGGAAGCTTTTTACAGCACCACCTTAATTATTAACTTTTTTTATCAAAAAATAATTTATATCTTGACTTAGAGTTAGCTACACATTGTATAATAATTATAAGTAAAATAGGAGGTCAGAAAATGAAATATGTAGTTATTACAGGAGCAAGTTCAGGGATAGGGTATGAAGCGGCGCTTGCTTTTGCGAGAAAAAATAAGAATATTATTATTGTAGCAAGAAATAAAGAAAATCTTGAACATTTGAAAAAAGAGATAAAGAATATTAATACTGATTTAGAGGTTATTATAAAAGTTTCGGATTTATCTGTTATGGAAAATGTACATAACCTTTACGAGGACTTAAAAAATTATAAAATAGAAACATGGATTAATAATGCTGGTTTTGGTATTACAGATTTGATTAAGGATCAGGAACTAAAAAAAGTAGAAGATATGATTAATCTGAATGTAGGAGCACTGACTATTTTATCTACTCTTTTTACAAAGGACTATGGAGACGTAGAAGGTACACAGCTGATTAATGTTTCTTCTGTAGGAGGTTACTCTGTAGTAGACAAGAATGTTACATATTCAGCAACAAAGTTTTATGTAAGTGCATTTACAGAGGGATTAGCTCAGGAACTAGGTAAAAGAGGGGGTAAAATGAAAGTGAAGGTTTTAGCGCCTGCTGCTACTGAAACAGAGTTTGCTAATGTTGCACTTGGTGTTAGTGATTTTAATTATGGTGAAAGTACACCAAGATTTCATACAGCAAAGGAAATGGGTGAATTTTTGGTGAAACTTTATGAATCTGATAAGACAGTAGGTATAGTTGACACTCAAACATACGAATTCAAATTAACAGATCCTATTTTTAATTTTAGACAAAGTCAAACAATAAAGGGGTAAAATAAAAAAAGTAGATTGATGAATACAGAACTTATAATAAAAATATTGGTCATAAAATTTATCCTGATAAATTTATCGCACTGATACATAGTGGGCAAAATGTAATTTGAAAAAACTATTAAACTGTGGTAAAATTAAAACAATAATATAACATTGAGATAGATTTGGAGGAAATAGTTATGGCTTTAAATGCAAAGAGTATCACTGTAGGTCTCCCAGTCAGTAATTTGGAGCAATCTGCTAGTTGGTACGAAAAACTTCTTATGAGTGATGAGAAACTTATACCTGTTGATGGAGTTATTGAGTATCTAATAGGTTCTGTTTGGATTCAACTTTTTGAAGAAAAAACTAATGTTTCAGAGAACATTTTACGTTTAGAAGTGGAAGATTTAAGAACAGAATTTGAACGTTTAAAAACACTTGGAGTAATAGTTGATGAGGTGATAGAGGATGTACCAGATATAATTCAATACTTTGATTTCTCTGATCCAGATGGCAATAAGTTATCTTTCTATTGGTTATACCCTCAAGAATAGATTTAAACAGTGCTTATATAATTAATATAAGTCAAAACGACGGATCATTTTGCCGTCGTTTTTAAATTCTACAAAAAATGGTTGCTCACAGATCGTTAAATCAAGCGAGGCAACAAAAAAAATTGATAAAATATACTAAAGTTTAACCCTTTTTTCTGAATAAGTATTTAAATTTAAACACTTTCTATGAAACTAGACCCTAAAAGTTTTGACCAATTAGATTAAAAAATAAGGCTACTTTTTTTATTTGATTAAAATTTTTATGACTCAACTAAGGTTAGCTATAAAAATTAAACTTGAATTTTTGAGTTTTCATGGTATAAATTATATTAGTTTAAATACTATAATTTTATTTTAAATGGGTGGGCTTATATTGATTTTAAAAATAATAAAAATCTTTAGTAATAATGTAGTTTTGTGTGAAAATACAGATGATAATACTGAAATGATTGCTGTTGGTAAAGGGATTGGCTTTAATAAAAAAGTAGATATGGCTATTTTGAAAACTGATATTGATAAACTATATCAGCCAATTGATGAAAAAGATAAAGGGTACTTTAATGAAATAACTAATTCTATAGATAAAGAATTAATTGGTATAGTAGAAGAGAGTATGAAAATAATTGATGATGAATTAGAAGGAAAGTTAAGCAGTCATTTTCATATAACAATGCTAAGTCACATTACCTTTGCTATTGAAAGAACTAAGTATGGTACAATTATAAAAAATCCATTTCTTGAAGAAATAAAAATGTTATATTTTCAGGAATATAGTATTTCAGAAAGGTTTATAAATGACTTAAATAGTAAATTAGATAATAAATTAGTAAAAGATGAAATAGGTTTTATTTCAATGCATGTCCATGCTGCAATAAGGGGAGTAAAAGCATCTGAAACATCTGAACAGCTAAAATTAATCTATGACCTTATGAAAGTTATTGAAAAAGAATTAGGACAGACTATAGATAAAAATAGTCCAGATTTTATAAGGTTATTGACTCATTTGAAATTTGCAGTTAATAGAGTAAAAAATAATATAAAAATAGAAAATATCTTATTACCAGAAATAAAGGTCAAATTGAAAAAGTATTATAAGATATCAAAAAAAGTTGCATTATTTGCAAAAAATTTTTATTTAATAGAATTTTCAGAAGATGAAATAGGTTATATAACAATTCATCTAGCTAAAATTAAGTCAAAAGACTTAGAAATCTTTTAAATTGGTATTGACTTTTAGCTTTTATGTGGTAGACTTTATTAATTAAATACTCAGCGTGTAACTGTTCAGTCAGGCAATAGCTAAAAATTTTTTATATAATAATTATATAAAATTTTTAGTTATTGCTTTTTTTATTTCATAAAATATATGCTGATTAGTTTAAAAAATTATATTATATAGGAGGAAAAATGAAAAAATTGATTATTAATGCTGATGATTTTGGTTATTCAAGAGCTGTAAGTTATGGGATTTTAGATGCACATAAAATAGGAATATTAACCTCAACTACAATGATGGTAAATACAGAGTCAACAGAGCATGCTGTATTATTAGCTAAAAATACTCCAACACTAGGAATTGGGGTTCACCTAGTACTAACATTTGGAAAACCCTTACTAAGTGACCATAAAACTATAGTTGATGGAAATGGAAATTTTAAAAAACTATCATATTATGAAAATTCAGATTTTCATGTGGATTTAAATGAAGTGTATAGGGAATGGGATGCGCAAATACAAAGATTCCTATCATTTGATTTAATACCTACACATCTTGACAGTCACCATCATATAAATAGTTTTGGTGAACTTTATAAAGTATATTTAGAGTTAGCTGGAAAGTATAATCTTCCAGTAAGAAGAAATATAGCGAATAAACTATTAGAGGAATGTGATGTAAAGACAACAGATTCATTTGAATTAGAATATAATAAAGTATTAGATAGTATAGAAGATATAGTTACACTTTTTGAAAAAAATGATTCGATAGAGGTAATGACACATCCTAGTTATTTGGATAAATTTTTATTAGAAAATTCTTCTTTTACACTTCCAAGATTAGATGAAACAGCATTTCTAATAGATAATAAGAGAGTGAAAGAGTTTAAAAATAGCAGCTACTTTAAGTTAGTTAATTTTGGAGAATTATAATATAGAACTTATAAACTAATGGACTTTTTAATTTTAAAATTATTAGGAGGAATGAAGATGACATTTAAAGCTTTTATGCAAAAGTTAGGTAGATCAGTTTTATTTCCAATAGCAGCTCTGCCAATAGCTGGGTTAATAATTAGGTTTGGCGCAGATGATATGTTAAATATTCCATTATTGGGAGCAGCTGGGACAATATTTGCTAATATGGATATGTTATTTGCGCTTAGTATTGTAATTGGTTTTGCTAAATCAAAAGATAAAGCGATTCCAGCAATTACTGGTTTTTTATCATTAATAATATTAAAAGAGGGACTGAAAATAATGAATCCCGATCTTAATATGGGTGTATTCGGAGGAATAGTAGCAGGTTTAATTGCAGCATATATTTATAATAAATTTAAAAACACTGAATTACCAAGTGTTCTGTCATTTTTTGGAGGAGAAAAAACTCCAATAAGTGTAATTATTCCTACTATGATAGCAGCCTCTGGAATCCTTGGTATCGTTTGGCCATTTATGCAGAATGGTATCGATAAATTTGCACATGGAATGGTTAAACTAGGAGCTGTAGGTGTATTTCTATTTGGTTTTTTAAATAGACTATTAATACCGTTTGGTCTTCATCATGTACTGAATTCCTATATTTATTTTGCTTTAGGAGAGTATAAAGATTCTAAGGGAAATATTATCACAGGAGAAATCCCAAGATTTATAGCAGGAGACGCCACATCAGGTTCATTTTTAGTAGGTTTTTTTGTAATAATGATGTTTGGTATTCCAGCAATAGCTTTAGCAATAACTAATGCTGCTAAAAAAAGCAGAAGAGACAATGTAAAGGGACTTATGAGTTCAGGATCAATAACTTCTCTTATTACAGGAATTACTGAACCAGTAGAATTTTCATTTTTATTTGCTTCTCCATTACTATATTTTATTCATTGTATTTATACAGGTTTAGCATTCGCAATATTGTATATATTTGATGTAAGATTAGGATTTTCATTTGGTACTGGAATAGTAGATTTTATACTTAACTTTAATAAGGGAATAAATACTTGGATTATTATACCAGTAGGAATATTCTTTTTTATACTATATTATTTTACTTTTTATTTTTTGATTATAAAGTTTAATATTAAAGTAATAGGTAGAGAAGATGAAGTAGAGTACGGGGATGAGTCAATAGAAGAAGAAGAAAATTTGATGTTATCACATAAAAACTATGAGTACATGGCTAAAAAGATTATAGAGAATATTGGTGGAAAAGAAAATATCGTTTCATTTCAAAATTGTATTACTAGATTAAGGATAGAACTAATTGATACCAATCTAGTGAATGAAATTAAGCTAAAACAAACTGGAGCGCATGCGGTGATAAAAACAGATGAAAAAAATATACAAATTGTAATTGGTCCAGAAGTTACAAATGTTATTATCTATATGAATAGACAAATAGATAAAAAAGGTTAAACTTTAGTTTTTCTTTTATCTAGGTATGGAAGAGAAGGGGAGAGTCTGTTAAACATCAGGTATTTATGCTGATCCCCTTTTAAAAAAATTAGTAAAATAATTTTAAATATAATGATTCAAACTATTGACTTTAAAATACTAAGTAGTTATTATATATTTAAAATATTTTACTATTTTTTATTATATAGTAAAAGAAAGGTGAGAAAATTGGGAAAAATTTTTATAGCTGGAGAAATTCCAAAAATTGGATATGAAAAACTAAAAGAACATGAATTGGATATTTATAGTGGAGATGGATTAATAAGTGAAGAGGAACTACAAAAAAGAGTGAAAAATGCAGATGCAATACTTAGTTTATTATCAACACCAGTGAGGAAAAAAACAATTGATAGTGCAAAAAATTTGAAGATAATTGCCAATTTTGGTGTAGGATTCGATAATATTGACTATGAGTATGCCATAGAGAAAGGAATACCTGTTTCGAATACACCGCTTGTGTCCACAGAAGCTACCGCTGAACTAACAATGGGGCTATTATTAGCAGCAGCAAGAAGAATTCCAGAAGGGGATGAATTGTGTAGAACAGAAGGTTTTAGCGGTTGGGCACCATTATTTTTCTTAGGGCGTGAAGTTTCTGGGAAAACTTTAGGAATACTTGGCTTTGGCAATATAGGACGTTCAGTAGCCAGAAAAGCAAAAGGATTTGGATTAACAATAATATATTATGATATTTTAAGACAAGAAACTGAAGTAGAAAAAGAATTAGGAGCAAAATATGTAGCTCTTGAAGAGTTATTAAAAACATCAGATTTTATAACAATAAATAGTGCATATACGAAAGACTTAAAACATTTAATAGATACAGAAGAGTTTAATATGATGAAAAAAACAGCTTATTTGATTAATTGTGCGAGAGGACCAATTGTATCTGAAAAAGCATTAATAGAAGCTTTAGAAAATAAAAAAATCGAAGGAGCTGCCTTAGATGTTTATGAATTTGAACCAAAAATAGGAGAAGCTTTAAAGAAGATAAAAAATGTGGTTTTAACACCTCATATAGGAAATGCAACTTTCGAAACACGAGATCAAATGGCTCTTTGTGCTGTTCAAAACATAGTGAATGTATTAAATGGAATGGAACCATATTCAGCAATAAATAAGTATAAAAAGTAGAAATAAATATAGTGAAAATAAAAAAACACAGATAATTGCATATTTTCTTTGCAATTTTTTAAAAAAAGATGTATAATAATACCAGTTTGTTGAAAAAACTATTGCAATAATATAAATTCTGTCAAGTTTTACCATTAAGAGGAACATAAATAGCACTTGACATTGGGTAATATTTATGATAGAATTTTAAAGCTAGTTTATTCTGGTAGACCAATTTTTTATTGGGAGGGATAGAAGTATGAGAGTACAAGTTATTTTGGAATGCACTGAAACTAAGTTGAGACATTATGTGACTACTAAAAACAAGAAGACACATCCAGAAAGAATCGAACTTAGAAAGTATAATCCAGTATTAAGAAAACACACTCTTTATAGAGAAGTGAAATAGTTAAAAGAGTTTAGGTCAGTGGCTCAATTGGTAGAGCATCGGTCTCCAAAACCGAGGGTTGCGGGTTCGAGTCCCTCCTGGCCTGCCATTTTTATATAGGAGTGAATAAAATTATGATAAAAGAAATAATAGATGAATATAAAAAGGTATATTGGCCAAGTAGAGAAGATGTATTTCATGTAACTGTTATTGTCTTATTAATAACATTGTTTATTTCTATGTTGGTGGTCAGTTTTGATCTAAGTTTCAATAAGGTGTTATCTATACTTATATCTTTTTTGAAAGGTAAATAGGAGGATAATATGACTGAAAATGAGAATTTGGAAAGAAAATGGTATATAATACATACATACTCAGGGTATGAAAAAAAAGTCAAAGCAGATTTAGAGAAACGTGTAGTAACTTTAAATTTAACAGACAGAGTATTTCGTATTTTGGTACCTGAAGAAGAAGTAATGGAAGAAAAAAGAGGGAAGATGGTCAAAGTCCCAAGAAAATTATTTCCAGGTTATGTTATGGTAGAAATGTTATCTAAAAAAGAAGAAAATGATCTTGGATTAGGATATAGAGTAGACAGTGATGCTTGGTATGTAATAAGAAATACTAATGGAGTAACTGGATTCGTAGGAGTGGGAAGTGACCCAATTCCATTATCAGATGAAGAATCAAAAAATCTTCTTTCAAAAATAGGATTAGATGATGAAGGAAATATAAAAATAGAATTTAATATAGACCTAGAAGTAGGCGAAAAAGTTATAATAAAAAATGGTTCATTCGAAGGTCAAGAAGCAGAAATATCTGAAATAGACTATGAACATGGAAGAGTAAAAGTCATGGTTGAGGTATTTGGAAGAATGACTCCAGTGGAATTAGAATATCACGAAGTTCGTAAGATATAAAAGTATAGATAATTAAGTGGGAGAGAGATCATTTACCACAGAGGAGGAAAAGAAAAATGGCAAAAGAAGTAATTGCGAAAATAAAATTACAATTAGACGCTGGGAAGGCAAATCCATCACCACCAGTAGGTCCGGCTTTAGGGCAACATGGTGTTAATATTATGGATTTCTGTAAAGCATTTAATGCACAAACACAAGACAAAATGGGGTTCGTAATACCAGTGGAAATTTCAGTTTATGCTGATAGAAGTTTCACATTTGTTTTAAAAACATCTCCTGCATCAGATTTATTGAAAAAAGCAGCTAAAGTAAACAAAGGTGCT
Organism: Sebaldella sp.; assembly: GCA_018058425.1. GTDB lineage: Bacteria > Fusobacteriota > Fusobacteriia > Fusobacteriales > Leptotrichiaceae > Sebaldella. Next base: position 30,270 of record JAGOZX010000026.1, on the reverse strand, counting down.
GCAAACTCAGTAAAAGATGTTGCTGGAACTATTACAAAAGCACAATTAAAAGAAGTAGCAGAAACTAAAATGCCTGATTTAAACTCTGGTAGTATAGAAACAGCAATGAAAGTAATTGCAGGAACTGCTAGAAGTATGGGAATTAAAATAAGCGAATAGGTTTATATATTTAGTGGTAGGGTTATAGCCCAATGACCACAAAAGGAGGAAGTCAAGAATGGCAAAAAAAGGAAAAAGATATCAAGAGATGGCTAAAAAAGTAGACAAAATGAAATTATATACACCAGAAGAAGCATTAGAGTTATTATTTGATACTAAAAGTGCTAAATTCGTAGAAACTGTTGAGTTAGCTGTAAAATTAGGTGTAGATCCTAGACATGCTGATCAACAAGTAAGAGGAACTGTAGTGTTACCTCATGGAACTGGTAAAAATGTTAAGATTTTAGTTATAACTTCAGGAGATAAAATAGATGAAGCATTAAAAGCTGGTGCAGACTATGCTGGAGATGACGATTATATAGCAAAAATTCAAGGTGGATGGTTAGATTTTGATTTAGTAATAGCTACACCTGATATGATGCCTAAGTTAGGGAAATTAGGGAAATTATTAGGAACTAAAGGTTTAATGCCAAATCCTAAGTCAGGAACAGTAACAACTGATGTTGCAAAAACTGTTGATGAATTCAAAAAAGGAAAATTAGCTTTTAAAGTAGATAAATTAGGTTCAATCCATGTACCAATTGGAAAAGTTGATTTTGCTAAAGATAAAATACAAGAAAACTTTAAAACTGTTGTTGATCAAATAATAAAACTTAAACCAGATGCATCAAAAGGTCAATATTTAAGAACAGTTGCAATTTCGTTAACTATGGGTCCTGGTATTAAAATAGATCCATTATTAGCTAACACATTTGTTTCAAAGTAATTTGAATATATATTTTTAAAATTTAAGCCAAAGACAGTAGGTTAGAGATTTTTCTGTAAACCCTACCGAGGTATTTTAAGCATAGAGTTTATGTTTGTCCTCTGAGTTATTGTCTTTGCAAGTCAGAGGTTTTTTATATGAGGAGGTGAAAAAAATGCCAGCACAATCTAAAGTAAAGCAAGTAAGTATACTTAAAGATAAGATCAAAGAAGCGAAAGCAATGGTATTTGTAAATTATAAAGGGATTACAGTAAATGAAGATACTGAGCTAAGAAAAAGAGCTAGAGAAGCAGGAATTGAATATCTAGTTGCTAAGAATAGACTTTTTAAAATAGCGTTAAAAGAAGCAGGAATAGATGCTGACTTTGATGATGTTTTAGAAGGAACAACTTCATTTGCACTTGGTTTTGAAGATGGAGTAGGACCATCAAAATTGGTTTATGACTTTTCAAAAACTTTAAATGATAAATTTGAAATAAAAGCAGGATATGTAGATGGAGCTAGAGTAGATGTTTCGATAGTAGAAGCACTTGCTAAATTACCATCTAGAGACGAATTATTAGGTCAAATAGCTTTTGGATTACTATCTCCAGTAAGAATGTTAGCAGTAGCATTAACTGGTTTAGTAGAACAAAAAGGAGCAGGAGTTGTAGAAGCAGTTGAGGAAGTAAAAGAAGAGGTTGCAGTGGAAGTAGAAGCAACAGAAGTTAATTAATTAAATAATAAAAAATTTTAGGAGGAACAAAATGGCATTCAATAAAGATCAGTTTATAGAAGATTTGAAAAATATGACAGTTTTAGAATTAAAAGAAGTAGTAGAAGCTATAGAAGAAACTTTTGGAGTTTCTGCACAACCAGTAGCAGTAGCAGCAGCAGGCGGAGCATCAGCAGCTGAAGAGAAAACTGAATTCGATGTAATTTTAGTTGCATTTGGAGATAAGAAAACTACAGTAATCAAAGAAGTAAGAGCTTTAACAGGATTAGGTCTTAAAGAAGCTAAAGACTTAGTTGAAGCTGGAGGAAAAACAGTTAAAGAAGGTGTTTCTAAAGAGGAAGCTGAGAAAGTAAAAGCTCAATTAGAAGAAGCTGGAGCAACTGTAGAATTAAAATAAGAAACATACAAAATAATAAAGAGACACTCTAAATTTCAGGGTGTCTTTTTCCACTATTTATAAAATAAAAGTATAAAAACCCCTATTTTATTGGGTTTGATGACAGTTTATAGGTTAAACTATAAGGAGGAAATATTAATGAGCAGACTTATTGAAAGATTTAGTTTTGGAAAAATAGTTGATAGAGGAGAGATGCCTCACTTTTTGGAGTTCCAACTGAACTCTTATGAGGATTTTATTCAAGCACATGTACAGCCTCAAAAAAGGCAAAATCAAGGATTAGAAAGTATATTTCAAGAGATTTTTCCAATAGAGTCAAGTAATGGTCAACTTAAATTAGAGTATATATGGTATGAAATTCATGAAAATGATAAGCCACTTAATGATGAGTTAGAGTGTAAGAAGAGAAGAAAGACTTATGCTGGACAGCTAAAAGTAAGATTACGTTTAATAAATTTAAAAACAGAAGAAATCCAAGAAACTTTGGTATATTTTGGAGAAATTCCTGTAATGACGGACAAAGCAACTTTTATTATTAATGGAGCTGAAAGAGTAGTAGTATCACAACTGCATAGATCTCCAGGTGTTACTTTTAATAAGGAATTGAGTATACAAACAGGAAAAGACATATTTATTGGTAAAATTATTCCATACAAAGGTACATGGCTAGAATTTGAAACTGATAAAAATGATATATTAAACGTAAAAATTGACAGAAGAAAGAAAGTTTTATCAACTATATTCTTAAAGTCAGTAGACTTTTTTGCGAATAATAAAGAAATAATGGAACAATTTTTTGAGTTAAAAGATCTAGAATTAGATAAACTTTATGAAAAATATAAAGGTGATGAGCTCCTAGAGGTTTTAAAGACAAAATTAGAAGGTAGTTTTAACAAAGAAGATATTATTGATGATAAAACAGGTGAATTTATATTAGAATCTGAGGAATTAATCGATGAAATTGGAATCGAAAAATTAATTGAGAATACAGTTGAAAAAATTTATTACTGGGAAGTAAAACCAGAAGATAGAATTATAGCTAATTCACTTATTCATGATCATACTAAAACAGCTGATGAAGCAGTAGTAGAAGTTTTCAAAAAACTGAGACCTGGAGATTTAGTTACAGTAGATAGTGCAAGATCATTATTAAAACAAATGTTTTTTAATCCTCAAAGATATGATTTAGCAAATGTTGGTAGATACAAGATAAATAAGAGGCTGAAATTAGACTTACCAGAAAATGAAATTACTCTTACTAAAGAAGATGTAATGCAAACTATTAATTATGTGAGAAATCTTTATAATGATGATGGCTATACAGATGATATTGATAATTTATCAAATAGAAGAGTAAGAGGTGTAGGAGAATTGTTGTCAATCCAGGTAAAAGGTGGAATGATGAAAATGGCTAAAATGGTTAAAGAGAAAATGACTATTCAAGATATTACAACGCTTACACCACAAAGTTTGTTAAATACGAAACCATTAAATGCATTGATTTTAGAGTTTTTTGGAAGTGGACAATTATCACAATTTATGGATCAGTCAAATCCATTAGCAGAATTAACTCATAAAAGAAGAATATCAGCATTAGGACCAGGAGGTCTTTCAAGAGAAAGAGCAGGGTTTGAGGTTCGGGATGTACATAACTCTCATTATGGAAGAATTTGTCCAATAGAAACACCAGAGGGTCCAAACATTGGACTAATAGGTTCTTTGTCAACATATGGTAAAGTAAATAAATATGGTTTTATAGAGACACCATTTGTAAAAGTAGAAAATGGAAAGGCTCAATTAGAAGATATAAATTATCTTGGAGCTGATGAAGAAGAAGGATTATTTATAGCTCAGGCAGATACACCAGTTGATAAAAAAGGAAGTATCTTAGTTGAAGAAGTTGTTTGTAGATATGGAGAAGAAATAGTACATATTTCGAAAGAAAAAGTGGATTACTTAGATGTTTCTCCAAAGCAAGTAGTATCAGTTTCAGCTGGATTAATTCCATTTTTAGAACATGATGATGCGAATAGAGCACTAATGGGATCGAATATGCAACGTCAAGCGGTACCGTTATTAAGAACAGAGGCCCCTTATATAGGAACAGGTCTAGAGAGAAAAGTAGCAGTAGATTCTGGAGCAGTAATGGTAGCAAAAGCAGATGGAAAAATTTCATATATGGATGCTAAACAAATAATTGTTACAGATCATGAAGATAGAGAACATGTACATAGACTTCTTAATTTTGAGAGATCAAACCAAGCAATGTGTTTACATCAAAAACCAATTATCGACTTAGGAAGTACAGTAAAAAGAGGAGATATCATAGCTGATGGACCTTCAACAGCTGGTGGAGATTTAGCATTAGGTAGAAATATATTATTAGCATTTATGCCTTGGGAAGGGTACAACTTCGAGGATGCGATACTAATATCTGAAAGATTAAGAAAAGATGATGTTTTTACATCAATACATATAGAAGAATTCGATACAGAAGCTAGAACTACAAAACTAGGTGATGAAGAAATTACAAGAGAAATACCAAACGTTTCAGAAGAAACTCTTAAAAATCTTGATGAACATGGAATTATCAGAGTTGGAGCACAAGTATGTCCTGGAGATATTCTTGTAGGAAAAGTTACTCCAAAAGGAGAAACTGAACCACCAGCAGAAGAAAAGTTATTAAGAGCAATTTTTGGAGAAAAAGCTAAAGACGTAAGAGATACTTCTTTAAGACTTCCTCATGGAACTAAAGGAACAGTGGTAGATGTACTAGTATTGACAAAAGATGAAGGTGATGACCTAAAAGCTGGAGTAAATAAAGTAGTTAGAGTTTATATAGCTGAAAAAAGAAAAATCACTGTTGGAGATAAAATGTCAGGAAGACACGGAAATAAAGGGGTAGTTTCTAGAATTTTACCTGTAGAAGATATGCCGCATTTAGAAGATGGAACACCAATAGATGTAGCAGTTAATCCATTAGGAGTACCTTCACGGATGAATATAGGGCAAGTACTTGAGGTACATTTAGGACTAGCTGTAGGAAACTTAGATAAATATATTGCAACTCCTGTATTTGATGGAGCAAGTGAAAACGATGTAAAAGATTATTTAGAAGAAGTTGGTTTTGCTAGAAATGGAAAAGTAAAGTTAATAGATGGAAGAACTGGAGAACCATTTGATAATCTAGTTACAGTTGGAAGAATGTACATGTTAAAACTTCACCATCTAGTAGAAGATAAGATGCATGCCAGAGCAATAGGACCATACTCACTAGTTACTCAACAGCCGTTGGGTGGAAAAGCACAATTCGGTGGACAAAGATTAGGAGAAATGGAAGTTTGGGCATTAGAAGCATACGGTGCATCAAATATTTTACAAGAAATGTTAACTGTAAAATCTGATGATATCAATGGTAGAACAAAAACATACGAAGCGATAGTAAAAGGGCAGGGAATGCCTGAAGCAGATGCACCAGAATCATTTAAAGTTCTAATAAAAGAGTTTCAATCATTAGGATTAGACATAAATTTATTTGACAAGGATGGCCAAGTGATAGAATTAGACAGGAATAATGAAAATTAAACTATGAATTGAGGAGGCTCTTGTTAATGAGTATAAGAGATTTTGATAGTATACAAATAAAGCTTGCTTCGCCAGATAAGATCAGAGAATGGTCTTATGGTGAGGTAAAAAAAGCAGAGACGATTAATTATAGGACTTTGAAACCTGAAATGGATGGTCTTTTCTGTGAAAGAATATTTGGACCAGCAAAGGATTTTGAATGTGCTTGTGGTAAATATAAAAGAATGAGATATAAAGGGATTAAGTGTGAAAAGTGTGGAGTAGAAGTTACAACTTCTAAAGTTAGACGTGAAAGAATGGGTCACATCGATTTAGCAGCTCCTGTGGCGCATATTTGGTACTCTAAAGGGACACCTAATAAGATGAGCTTATTACTTGGACTAAGTACAAAAGAATTAGAGTCAGTGCTTTATTTCGCTAGATACGTAGTAACTGATCCTGGAGAAACAAACTTAGAAAAAGGAATTATTTTAACTGATAGAGAATATAGATTATATAAAAGCCAATTCAGCAATAAATTTGAAGCAAAAATGGGTGCTGAAGGGGTTATAAAATTACTAGAAGAAATAAATTTAGTAAAATTAGAAGAAGAGCTAAGAAACGAACTTGAAGTTTCTCAGTCAAGTCAAAAAAGAAAAAAAGTAGTTAAAAGATTAAAAATAGTAAGAGATTTTATAAGTTCAAATAATAGACCTGAATGGATGATTTTAACAGTTTTACCTGTTATTCCAGCAGATTTGAGACCAATGGTACAATTAGATGGTGGAAGATTTGCAACAAGTGATCTAAATGATTTATATAGAAGAGTTATAAATAGAAATACAAGATTGAAAAAATTAATTTCTATAAATGCTCCAGAAATAGTAATAAAAAATGAAAAAAGAATGCTTCAAGAAGCAGTAGATGCTTTAATAGATAATGGTAGAAGAGGAAAACCAGTTGTTACTCAAAATAACAGAGAACTAAAATCATTATCAGATATGCTAAAAGGTAAAAACGGAAGATTTAGACAAAATCTACTTGGAAAACGGGTAGATTATTCTGGAAGATCTGTAATAGTGGTAGGACCAAACTTGAAAATAAATCAGTGTGGACTACCTAAAAAAATGGCACTAGAATTATATAAACCATTTTTAATGAGAGAGTTAGTAAAAAGAGAAATAGCATCTAATATAAAAATAGCTAAAAAAATGGTAGAAGAAGAAGACGATTATGTTTGGGAATTAATAGAAGAAATAATAAAAAATCACCCAGTACTTTTAAATCGTGCTCCTACACTACATAGACTATCTATACAAGCTTTCCAACCAACACTAATAGAAGGAAAAGCAATAAGATTACATCCATTAGTTTGTTCTGCATTTAATGCGGATTTTGATGGAGATCAAATGGCAGTTCACTTAGTGTTATCACCGGAAGCTCAAATGGAAGCAAGAATATTAATGTTAGCTACAAATAATATAATAGCTCCTTCAAGTGGAAAACCAATAGCTGTACCATCACAGGATATGGTTATGGGTTGTTATTATATGACTAAAGAAAGAAAAGGTGAAAAAGGAGAAGGAAAGGTTTTCTCTAATAAAAACCAATTAATTACTGCATATCAAAACAAACAGGTTAATACTCATGCACTAGTAAAAATAAGAATAGATGGTGAATTAGTGGAAACAACTCCAGGAAGATTATTATTTAATACAATGCTTCCAAAAGAAGTTAGAGATTATAATAAAACTTTCGGAAAAGGTCCATTAGGAAAATTAATAGCTCAGTTATATGAACTATATGGTTTTGAAAAAACATCTGATTTAATAGATAAAATAAAGAACTTTGGATTCCATTATGCAACATCAGCTGGGATAACAGTAGGAATAGAAGATCTAGAAATTCCTGAAACTAAAAAAGGAATATTAGAAGCAGCTGAAAAGGAAGTGTCAGCAGTAGAAGAGCAGTATAAAAAAGGAATTATAATAGATGAAGAAAGATACAGAAAAACTGTAGCAATTTGGTCAAGAGCAGTTGACGATGTAACTACAGAAATGATGGATAATCTTGATGAATTTAATCCGGTTTATATGATGGCGAACTCTGGAGCCAGAGGTAGTATTGCACAGATGAGACAATTAGGTGGAATGCGTGGACTAATGGCAGATACACAAGGAAGAATAATGGAAGTACCTATCAAGGCAAACTTTAGAGAAGGCTTAAATATATTAGAGTTCTTTATGTCATCACATGGAGCAAGAAAAGGATTAGCAGATACGGCACTAAGAACAGCCGATTCTGGATACCTAACAAGAAGATTAGTTGATATATCTCATGATGTAATAATTAATGAAGAGGATTGTGGAACATTAGAAGGAATAGTAGTAGCTGACTTAGTTGACGGTGGTAATTTAATTGAAAATCTAAGTGAAAGAATATATGGAAGAACTTTAGCAGAAGATATAGTTCATGAAGGCGAAACAATTGGTGTTAGAAATGAACTTATAGGTAAAGTATTAATTCATAAAATTGAAGATTTAGAAATAAAATCAGTTAAATTAAGAACTCCATTAACTTGTTCATTAGAAAAAGGAGTTTGTCAAAAATGTTATGGACTTGATTTATCAAACCATAAAGAGATTTTAAAAGGTGAAGCAGTTGGTGTTATTGCAGCTCAATCAATTGGAGAACCGGGAACACAGCTTACAATGAGAACTTTCCATACTGGAGGGGTTGCTCAAGCGGCTGCGGTTCAAACAAATATAAAATCTGATAGTAATTCAAAAGTAAAATTTAAAGATTTGAAAATATTAATAAATGAAGCAGAAGAAGAAATAGTAGTTTCTCAAAATGCTAAAATGATCATAGACAAACAAAAATATGAAATACCTTCTGGTTCACTACTAAAAGTAAAAGATGGGGACAAAGTAGAAAAAGATCAAGTACTAGTAGAATTTGATCCTTACCATGTTCCAATTATTACTTCTGAACCTGGAAAAGTAGAGTTTAGAGATTTATATGTTAGAGAAAATATAGATCATAAATATAATGTTACAGAAAGAATGGCTATTAAACCAGTGGAAAGTGGAGATGTTAACCCAAGAATTATCATTTATGATAAAGGTAAAAAAGTGGTAGAATACAGCATTCCATACGGAGCTTATCTAATGGTAAAAGAGGGAGATAAGGTAAAAAGAGGACAAATTATCTCTAAAATCATAAAATCTGGTGAAGGAACAAAAGATATTACAGGAGGTCTTCCTAGAGTACAAGAGTTATTCGAGGCAAGAAATCCAAAAGGAAAAGCTGTGTTAACAGAAGTAGCTGGACGTGTAATAATATCAGATAAAAAGAAAAAAGGTATGAGATTAATCTTAATAGTAAGTCCTGAAAGTGGAAAAACTATAAAAGAGTATACTGTACCAGTAGGAGAGCATTTGATTGTAACAAATGAGATGCTTATAGATAAAGGAACAAAGTTAACAGATGGGCCAGTTTCACCACATGATATTTTAAAAATAAAAGGCTTAATTGAAGCACAGCAGTTTATTTTAGAATCAGTACAGCAAGTATATAGAGAACAAGGCGTTTCAGTTAATGATAAACATATAGAAATAATAGTAAAACAAATGTTCCAAAAAGTTAAAATAAAAGAATCAGGAGATTCATTATATTTAGAAGATGAATTAATAGATAAAAAAATGGTAGATAGAGATAATAGAGTATTAGCAAAAGAAGATAAAAAACTAGCTACTTATGAACCTGTTATACAAGGAATTACTAAAGCCGCAGTAAATACTGAAAGTTTTATATCTGCATCATCATTCCAAGAGACAACAAAAGTTCTTGCAAATGCAGCTATTGAAGGAAAAGTAGATAGACTGGAAGGACTGAAAGAGAACGTAATAATTGGTAAGAAAATTCCAGGTGGTACAGGATTCAAAGATTATAAAGATATAAAACCAATAGATACTTCACTAGAAGAAAATAACTAATAAAAGTAATGAATAGGAAGTAACAGTAAAAAGTAACTTCCTATTCAGAACTGTAAAGTTTAATGGAGGGTATATGAAACCTATAAATATAGGATTCAATAATATTGTTATAGATAGTCGAATTATTGGGATAATAAGCCCAGATTCTGCTCCGAGTAAAAGACTAAGAGAAGAAGCAAAAGAAAGAGAAATGTTAATTGATGCGACTTCTGGAAGAAAAACCAGAGCAATATTAATAATGGATAGTGGACATATTATTTTATCAGCAATTAACGTTGATACATTACTCTCAAGAATAGAAAAAGGAGACTGAAATGAAAGGTAAACTAATAGTAGTATCAGGTCCAAGTGGAGCGGGAAAGTCAACTGTAACAAAAATAGTAAGAGATAATCTAAATATTCCTTTGACAGTGTCTGCAACAACAAGAAAACCAAGAAAAGAAGAAATTGATGGTAAGGATTACTATTTTCTTACAACAGAAGAGTTTTTAAATAAAGTGAATAATGATGAATTTTTTGAATGGGCAAAAGTACATGATAACTATTATGGAACGCTTAAATTAGAGGTAGATAATAAAAGACAGCATGGGAGTACAGTATTATTAGAGATAGATGTACAAGGTGGACTTATAGTAAAAGAAAAGGATCCAAGTGCAATCCTGGTGTTTATGAAGGCCCCTAATGAAAGAGAATTAGAGGAAAGATTGAAAAATAGAGATACTGATTCAGAAGAAATAATAGAAAAAAGACTAAAAAATGCTTTGAAAGAATTGGAATATGAAAAAAATTATGATTATTCTATAATAAATGATAACCTTGATAAATCTTATCAAGAGTTAGTGGAGATAATTAAGTCATAGGAGGAAAAATGAAAAGAAAACAGATAACAGTAGATGAGTTATTATATAAGATTCCTAATAAATATGAACTTGCAATTGTCGCAGGAAAAGCAGCAAGAGATTTATTTTTGCAGGGGGAAGAAAAGTCGAAAATAATGGATAAAGTATTTGAAGATATCTTAAGTGATAAAATAAAAATATAATATTTTTAAAATAATTACAAAATTATACTTGACTATTTTGAATTATAAAATATAATTGTATAGATGGGAAAAAATAATTGGAGAAAAATTATGTATGAAGAAAATGAGATACAAGATTTCATAAATAAATTAGATATTGTTCAAGTTATAAGTGAGTATGTGACTTTAAAAAAAACTGGAGCAAATTATAAAGGCTTATCTCCATTTAAACCAGAAAGGACACCTTCATTTACAGTGAGTCCTACAAAAAATATTTTTAAAGATTTTAGTACAGGAATAGGTGGAAATGTAATTAGTTTCTACATGAAAATAAATGATCTGAGCTTTCCAGAAGCAATACAGGAACTATCAGCAAAATATAATGTTCCAATGAGTGGAAGTTTCACAAAAAATAGTGAAAGCGGTCAGGGAAGGTCATTACAAAAGTATTACACAGTATTAGGGGAAGCTTTAAGCTTTTATTCTGAAAATATTTTTAAAAATAAGGATGCCCTAGAGTATCTGGATAAAAGGGGATTAAATGAGAATGATGTAAGAGGATTTAAGTTAGGTTATGCTTCAAGTAATTGGGAGGATCTATATAAGTATTTAATAGATAAGGAGTATTCAGAAGAAGATTTATTAGAACTAGGTTTAATCAAAAAATCTAACAATGGAAACTTTTTTGATACTTTTAGAGATAGAATTATCTTTCCAATCTATAATAAAAATCAGAATATTGTTGGTTTTGGTGGAAGAGCTCTTGATGGAAACAGCACAGCTAAATATTTAAATTCACAAGAATCAAAGGTTTTTAATAAAAGTAAAGAAGTCTATGGTCTCATAAATAGAGGCGAAAAGATAAGGAAAAAAGGCTTTGTAGTATTAATGGAAGGTTATATGGATGTACTTTCAGCGCATAAAAATGACTTTGAAAATGCAGTTGCTTCATTAGGAACAGCATTTACAGAAGATCAGGCAAAATTATTAAGAAAGTATACAAATAATATAATCATAGCATATGATAGTGACGAAGCTGGAAGAAATGCTTTGTTTAGGGCAGCATACATACTAAAGAGGCAGGAATTTAACATAAAGTGTTTATTTTTTCCAAGTGGTATAAAAGATCCAGATGAATTTTTTCAAACAAATGATAAGAAAAAATTTATTGAATTATTAAAGGAGTCAAAAGATATATTTGAATATTTATTTTCTGAGTTTTCTAAAGATGTAAATATCACAAGTATAGAAGGAAAAAAAATATTTATTGAAAGATTTAAAGAATTTTTTTCAAATTTAGAAAATAGAATAGAAATAGATATTTATCTTGACAAGTTAAGTGAAGAACTGGGGATTTCCAAAAAGAATTTAGAAGAAGAACTTTTAAAAAAGGACAAATTTAAAACTAATACCAAAAAATCAGTAAAAAAAGAAGAAATAACGCTAAAAAATAAAGCAAATTATGACTTACTAGAAATTTTAACATTAAAATTAATTTTGAAATTTCCTAAGTATTATTCACAGTTTGCAAACAAGGAATTCAAGAGTTTTATACTAATGGAAATCTTGAGAAAATTAAAAAAAATTGACTTTAATACAAAAATGTTGGATAATTCAGAAATAGATGAAGAAGAAAGAAAACTAATTTTTAAACTTTCAAGAGAAGCAGATTTAGAAATAGAGATAGAAGAAGACTATTATAAAACAATATTTTCTGATTGGTTCAAAAGAGAGTTAGAAAAAGAAATTCATCAAAAAAAGAAAAATGAAAATTATTTATTAATGAAGCAAATAGAGCATGAATTAAAAAACATACACAATATGAAAGAAATAAATCAACTGTATAATAAATTTAAACTTTATGTCCGAGGAGAATCAGATCATGTCTGAGAAAAATATTAATTTAAAAGATAGATTACTAGAATTAGTGAAGCAAGCAAAGGAAGATGGAGTTATTAGCTATGAAGAAATTAATAGCATTATTCCGGAAGATTTTCCTGTAGAAAAAATAGACCAATTAATTCGTGGTATAGAGGATAAGGGAATTAGTATAGTAGATACTTTAGTTGAGAAAAAAGATTTTATGGAGAGTAATGCTCCTAAAAAATCGGCTAAGACTCCTGAATTAGAAGAAGAAGAGTTTAATGAGGATGAAATAGATGAAACTGAAGTAAATGAACTTCTACATACTGACTTAATAAAATTAGCTGAAATAATGGATGTTGATGAACCTATAAAAATGTATCTAAGGGAAATTGGGCAGATACCTCTTTTAACATATGAAGAGGAAATCTCATTAGCTCAAAAAGTCCTAGAAAACGACGAGGAAGCAAAACAAAAGTTAATTGAGTCTAATCTTAGATTAGTCGTGAGTATTGCAAAAAAACATACAAATAGAGGCTTAAAAATGCTAGATTTGATCCAAGAGGGAAATATGGGTCTGATGAAAGCAGTAGAAAAGTTTGAGTATGAAAAAGGATTTAAATTTTCTACATATGCAACTTGGTGGATTAGACAAGCAATAACAAGAGCTATAGCAGATCAAGGAAGAACAATAAGAATACCAGTACATATGATAGAAACAATTAATAAAATAAAGAAAGAAAGTAGAATAATATTACAAGAAACTGGTAAAGAAGCCACAGCAGAAGAGCTGGCTAAAAAATTAGAAATACCAGTAGATAAAGTAAAAAGTATTCTAGAAATGAATCAAGATCCTATATCGTTGGAAACTCCAGTAGGTAGTGAAGAAGATAGTGAACTAGGGGATTTTGTGGAAGATGATAAGTTTTTAAATCCATATGATGCCACAACAAGAGTCTTATTAAAAGAGCAATTAGATGGAGTATTAAAAACATTAAGTGAAAGAGAAGAAATGGTTTTAAGATATAGATATGGGTTAGATGATGGATCTCCAAAAACTTTAGAAGAAGTTGGAAAGATATTTAACGTCACAAGAGAAAGAATAAGGCAGATAGAAGTAAAGGCTTTAAGAAAACTTAGACACCCTAGCAGAAGAAAAAAACTAGAGGATTATAGGAGCTGATTTCACTTTACATGGAATTGGCTCTTTTAATGTAGAGTATAGAAAAAAATTATTATAGTTAAATAATATAAACTTATGATATAATTAATAAAAGTATGATGAGCTGGATGTGATATAGTGCTGAGAAGTATAATGGAAAATATAAAGAGAAATGAAAATTATAATATGGAGGAGATTTTTCAAGAATATGATTTATCAGATGAGGAATTTGGTGAATTAATAAATTTCTTATATTTGGAAAATATTCCTGAAGTAAGAGTAACAACTGAAAATAATGACTTTGCAGTTATTAATAATGAAAATGTAAACATAGAAGAAAAGCAGACAATAGAATTTTACTTAAATGATATAAAGGAACATAATCTACAGATAGCAGAAAAAGTAGATGAGAATGATAGAGATCAACTAGTTAATAAACATCTAAAAATAGCAGCAAGAGAGAGTATACAATATACAAAACTTGGTTTTTCTTTTTTAGATTTAATGCAGGAAGCTACACTAGGTTTGATCAATGGAATTGAAAGGCTAAAAAATTCAGAAAGTAATATAGAATTCTGGCTTCAAAATTTTGCTATAAAACATATTTTAGAATATCAAAAAAAGATTTTGAATAATTTTAAAGATTCAGAACTAGCATATTTACTGTATTTAAAGGTACAGTTAGAGTTAAATAATGGTTCAGATTTAGAAAAAATATCAAAAGATATGAATATAGAGCTTAATTATTTAACAGCTTTACAAGAAATATTTACAGAGTTAGATGATACGCCTGAAAATTCTTATAGCTTAATTGAGAAAGTTTCTACTTTGACTAAAAAATATGTTTTAAGTAATATTCCTAAAAAGTTAAATTACTTGGATGAAAAAATTATACTAATGTATTATGGCTTAGTGGATAAAGTTTATGTAACTAATGAGATTTCAAAATCTTTAAAAATCTCAAAAGAAAATATAAATGTATTAAAAGAAAAGGCTTTGATTAAGTTGGCTTTTAATATAAATAAGGAACAAATCGAAGAAAGCTTAGAATATCTAAATTAATAATATTTGTTATTAAGGAGAGAGAATGGTATTAGAAGATTTAATAGTTTCATTGGAAAAAAAATATAATATAGATTTGATGGAAAAATGGGACAATTCAGGACTTATAATTGGAAGAAAAAAAAATATGATATCAAAAATATTAATCTGCTTAGATATAACAAATGATATTATAAAACAAGCAATTGATAATAAAGTTGAATTGATTATTTCACATCATCCCTTGATTTTTAATGAAATAAAAAAAATAAATAGTGAGAGTATATTGGGGAATAAAATTTTAGACTTAATAGAGAATAATATAGCAGTCTATAGTATTCATACTAATGCTGACTCAGCTATTGGTGGCTTAAATGATTTTATTTTAAAGAAGATAGGATTACATGGGAAAGTGGAGATATTATTTAAAAATGAGTTTGGAAATACAGTTATAGGTGGTTTAGGTAGAACAGTGGAATTGGAAAAGGAAACTGAGATTTTGGAGATAAGCAATAGAATAAAAGAAAAATTGGGCTTAGAAAAACTTAGAATTGTTGGAACAAATAAAAAAATAAAAAAAATTGCTGTAGTTACTGGTGCAGGTGGATCTCTAATATCAGCTCTGGATAAGAGCATAGACTTATATATAACTGGAGACTTAAAGCATCATGAATCTTTAGATGCTTTTGAGGAAGGACTAACTTTAATTGATTTAGGTCATTTTGAAAGTGAAGTAATATTTTCTGAACTAATTAAAGAAGATCTAGAAAGTTTTTTTGATGGAACTATTATAAAAGCTATTGAAAAACATGTATTTGAATATATATAGAAAGATAATATAGATAAAGTTTATTATTTATACAATTTTATCTTTTATTTTCTCATTTTTTAGTGTAGAATATGAATATAAAGGTTTTAGGGCTAATCGCTTCTGAAAGGAAGAGGAAAGTCTGGACTTCATAGAGCAGGGAGGCAGTTAATTGCTGCTGGGAGTAATCCTAAGGAAAGTGCCACAGAGAATATACCGCCATTTATGGTAAGGGTGAAAAGGTGGTGTAAGAGACCACCAGTGACCTAAGAAATTTGGTCAGCTAGGTAAACCCCTCTTGAAGCAAAAATAAATAGAAAGCCTTAAGAAGTTGCTCGCTTTGGCTTTAGGGTAATTTGCTTGAGCTAATAATTAATTATTAGCCTAGATAAATGATTAGCAAAAACAAAATCCGGCTTATACTAAAGCCTTTATATTTAATTAATCATGATGTTATTAAAAGGAAAAATGTAGATATTTTATATTGGTTCTATTAGCTAAAATAACGTCATTTTTATATAGATTTTTTTAGTTAAAAAATATTGGCTTGTGAGGGAGAAAAATGATATTAGTAGAACCATGTATTGAGTATAAAAATGAGTATATAAAATTTGTAAAAGAAATAAGAAAAAATAATGAAGTGGAGAGTTCTTATACTTTGGAAATTTCATTCTTAAAAAATAGCTTTCATGAATTCTTAGCTTACTTAGGATTTATAAGTAAGTTTCCAAGAGGAGAAGTAGTTATTCCAATGAAACATTATTGGGCAGTGGAGGGGAAAAAAATAGTTGGAAGAGTAACAATAAGATCAAACTCAGATGAAAAATTATTTAGATATATTGGCAATATAGGATATATAATAGCTCCTAATTCGAGAAAAAAAGGTTATGGTAGCAAGATGCTAGAATTAGCAAAAATAAAAGCAAAAGAATCAGGATATGAAGAAATTTTAATTACTTGTGACAAAAATAATACTGCTTCTAAGAAAATTATAGAAAAAAATGGGGGAGTATTTATAGAAGAGTATCATTGGGAAGAAAAAGGATTAGATAATTTAAGTTATAAAATATATTTGAATGAAAAAAGCTCCACAGAGTTATAGAATGTGGAGCTTTTATTTATTTTAATTATATATTTTCAATTTCGAAATATGATCTTTTAAGAGTTCCACCATTTTGTCCTTCTATAAGAAGGAACTTTGTATTACTATTATGAGATATGGCTTTAACTCTAATAATACTTAAGTTATTAGAATAAATATATTTCATAGTATCATTAAATCTATCAGAAATAATTATAATAAAAAACTTACCATGGTTTTTTAGAAGTCTTTTTATAGAAAATATTAATTCTTCTAAGTTTAATTTTACTTCAAATTTTGAAATAAGAATTTCTTCACTTTCAGGTAATTTACCAGAATTCATTTTATAATAGGGTGGGTTAGAAATAATATAGTCAAATTTATTTTCATAGAAAAATTCTTTAATATCGGCATTATAAGCAGATATTTTATTTTCTAAATTATTTAAATGAATATTTTTTTGAAAAGAATTAAAAACATCCCTTTGTATTTCTACACCAAAAATATCAGTTATAAAAGGATTCTTAACTAATAATAATGGTAAAATACCATTTCCTGAACCAATATCTAAGAGTGTTCCTGGCTTTTTAATATTAGCATTACAAAATTTTGCAAGAAGAAGAGGATCATTTGTTATTTTAAAAAACTTATCATTTACGATAAGTTTTTGTCCGCTGCTTTCTAAATACTCTATATGTTCCTCATTATTTAAATTCATTCAACACTCTCGATCTCTTTTAAATCTATAGTTTTTCTTTCAATTTCTTTTAGAATCTTTTCTTTTTCCTCTTTGTTAAATTGAATCTCATTCAAATCTAACTTTACTATTCCTTTATCAGGAACATTAATAAATAAAAAATTATTTAAAACATTAGTACTAACTACAAATCCTTTTCCTAATGGAGTAGAAACACTCTGACCAATTTCAGGAAAGAATTTTTGTTGTTCAGCATATTGACCATATTCAAAATTGAGACAGCATTTTAATCTTCCGCAAATACCTGACATTTTAGTTGGACTAACAGAAACACTTTGATCTCTGGCCATTTTTATAGTGACAGAGTCAAACTTATTAATAAAAGCTTTACAGCATAGGGGCTTTCCACAAACGCCGCAGTCGCCAATTAATTTAGCCTGATCACGTACACCAATTTGTCTAAGTTCAATTCTAATTTTAAATATACTGGCAAGTTCTTTTACTAATTCTCTAAAATCTACACGATCTTCAGAAGCAAAATAAAAGATTAATTTCTTTCTATCAAAAATAAATTCTGTTTCAATAGATTTCATGTTAAGATTGAACTTTTTTATTTTATTTTTTAAAATATAGCTTGCTTTTACTGCTTCTATTTTTAGTTCATTATATTTTTCCATATCTTTCTCTACAGCAACTCTAATAACCCTT
Source organism: Sebaldella sp. (assembly GCA_018058425.1). Classification (GTDB taxonomy): domain Bacteria; phylum Fusobacteriota; class Fusobacteriia; order Fusobacteriales; family Leptotrichiaceae; genus Sebaldella. The sequence goes on along the minus strand of JAGOZX010000026.1, from coordinate 12,290 downwards.
TTTAATGGTACAGTTATAGAATCTGGATCTACGTATGTTGCTTTAGTATAAACCTTCCCCATTTCAAGGCCCCGAGCTGTTTCCACTATACAATATTCTCCAGTAGAAGGAGATAAATTTTCATCTATTTCAAAGTCATATCTTTTTTGTACAGCTTCAAAATACAAATTTATAATTCGGATTTTTTTATTGGAATTACCAATAAAGCTCTTTTCCATATTTTCCAAAGGCACTTAAGATTCTCCCTTCATCACTCGGTTTTATTTGATAAAACTCAACTCTCTTTTTAAAAGTCTTATTTACTACTTTGACAAGCTCTCTAAAATCAAGCCTACCTTCAGCAGTAAAATAAAAAATTAATTTACTCTCATCAAAGGTATATTCACTGATAACTAAATTCATTTCAGGTAATATTTCTTTTACTAGTTTTTTACAGACAAAGTATGCTTCATCAGCTTTTTTATCGAGAATTTCTAACTTTTGTATTTCTTTTAAAGTAAGCTTTCTTTTGATACCTCTTACTTTTAACTCATCATCATCACTTTCAATTACATTATCATCATCATTAATAATAATACCAATTTGATCTCCTCTAGCTGTTTCTACTATAACTGCGTCACCTTTTTTATAATCATTATTGTCATTATTATCATCAATTTTAAATAAATAAACTTTTTTTGTTTTTCTGAATTTTACATTTATTAATTTCATAATATCCCTCCTTCGAGAAAACTAAAGTAGCCATATGGGCTGACTATTATATGATCTAATAGCTTAATTTCTAGTTTGTCTAATAAATGTTTTAATTTTGTGGTTATTAAAACGTCAGATTCTGAAGGCTTTAGAGCCCCAGATGGGTGATTATGAACAAGTATTACGGACTTTGCATCATATTCTAAGACTTTTTTTACTAGTTCTCTTGGATGAACAGCACTTTTATCAACTGTGCCATAAAAAAGATTTTCATCTTTTATTAGTTCATTTTGTGTATTTAAAAATAAAACTTTGAAAATTTCTATTTTTTTTGTTCCAAGAGTATATTTCAAATACTGGATTAATCTTTTGTTATTTGAAATTTTTATTTTTTTCTGCGTAACATCATAATATAGTTTCTTTTCTATAATATCTCCAATAAGTTTGAAAAGTATAAATGTTCTTTCGGAAATATATTTATTTGAAGTAAAATCTTTTTCTTCTAAATGAAAAAAATTATTAATATCTTCATATTTGAGTAGAAGTTGTTTTGCAATGTTTTTACAGTCTTTTCTTAAAATAGTATATGTAAGCAGTAATTCAATAACTTCATAATCTTGTAATCCTTCTATACCTGCTTTTAAATATCTTTTTCTTAATCTTTCACGATGACCTGAAACCATTTGATCATTCATCATTTGAATTCCCCCTATTCAAATAATTAATTAGTACCTCATGTATAATTTTTATTATACCATAAAAATTCAATATGACAAATAAGAAATATATTACTCCAAAATATTGTAAGGCAATACTTGAACAGTGTAAATTAGAGAGTGACGAAAAAAAAGAATCGGAAGTGAAATTAATGGAAAGAAAGTGAAAGAAATAAAAATGTAAAATAATAAAAAGACCTAATTTTATAGGTCTTTTTATTATTTTATTTAATTTTTTACATCATCTTCTAATTTTTCTATACGAGAATTAAGTACTTTAAGTTCATTTACTATTTCTCGCATAGACTCTTTAAATGTATCAAAAGTTCTCATATCTTTCCAGATGAAATAACTAAGTACAATACCTATTATTCCAAAGTCTGCTAATTTTGTTATGTCCATATTATTCTCCTTAAGTAATGCAGCTAGAAAAATTACATTACAGTTTACTTCTGTATTCTTTTTCTATTAATAGTTTATTTTGGTTAAAAACAAAGTTTATAAGCCATTTTGTGAAATTTTTTGGTATTAGTGCTAGAAAACTGTCTTTAAATAGTTTTTGCTTATAAAGCCATTCTACCGCCCATTCTAGCTTTTTAGAACCAGCTACCATTCCTAAAGCTTCAGCTTTTAGAGCTGCTAGTACAGCTAGAGTTTCCAGTTTTTTGAATTTAAATAGTAAGAATGCTATTATTAGGATACTCGCTATTAAAATTATATTTATAATATTGATCATAAATCCCCCTTTTGTAAAATTATTATAATTATAAAGAATTTTAACTTTCAGAAATATAAGAACCTTCTACTCTGATAAAATCAGTTCCGCCTAATGAACCAAGTCCATAAAAGCTCAGAGCATCACTCATGAGAACCAGTCTAGAGGTTAACATTTGCTCATTACTAATAGGTAGTTTATGTGTTCTATTAAGTGTAAATTCTTTTATCCAAGATACACTTTCTGTTTGTACATTGCCTATTTTTTTTGGTGCAAATTTTTTGTAGTTATTGGTACTAAAGTCAACTATTTTAAATCCTTCATTGAATATTAATCCACTACTTGGAACAGAGATATTCATAATAGAAAAATCTACTATTCTTCCATACTTTTGAAATAAAAATGAGAGAGATATCGAAACTCCATTAGAACCTGTTATATTTCTTGTTTCAATAAAATATTCATATTCAGCAATTCTATTGTTAGTAATGTCATAAAAATCAACGCTATTAGGCACTAAAAACCCTGATGAATTACTTTTAGTATTTAATGCCTTATATACTGATCCGCTACCATCCTCGTTTATATAAATATACATTTTATCTTTTGTTATGCTAGTTAGTTCAGCTCCAAATAAACCACCATAAGGCCCTCCAGATAATCTTGCAATTTCTCTTCTCACATCATTTAGTGTTAAAGTTCCTAGTTCATTTTCAGTTGCCTTAAAATTTCCATTTTCAATTATGAATCCAATTCCATTGTAAGTCATATTATAAACTTGGTTTTCAACAAATAGTTCTTTTTTTAAGTTTTGTATTCCACTTTTTACACTATACAATATAGAATATTCTTTTGAATTAATGACAATCTTAGGAGAGTCATATTTATTAGTATTAGTGATTAATACTTTTATTTTCAAATCCTTAAATACTCCAGTATCACCAATGCCTTCAAAGTTCATTATAGTATATTTATCAATGTTATCAATGTTTTTATAATTTGTTTCAAGTATTCCATAAATAGAATTTTTCTGAATTTCATTTAAAAAATTTGCATTTAGGGAAGTTCCTTGTTTGGCTACTCCATGTGGTATCCATTTATGTTCTATGGCATTTGGAGAAAGGTCTTTTCTTTCGATTTGCTCATAGATATTTAAGAAATCCCCTTCCCAATCAGCAGCTTTTATTATTTTAGCCATTAAAATACCTCCTTAATTTAACTCATCTAGTTTAGAGTATTTTTCGTCAATTAATGTCATTAATTCTTCTATTTCTGCATTTAATCTCTTTTCTAATGTTTTTAGTTTTCTAGCAATAGATTTATCAAGTTCATCATATTTTGATAATAGCACACTTTCTAAATCGGCTAATTCACTATTTAAGGTAGTTATTTCAAGTGATTTATCATAGTTCCATTTATTAATTTTAGAATCCCATATGTGGAAGAGTGAAGGTTTTTCAATTGTGATTATTTCGTTATTTTTCACATATTCACCTTCTTGTAATAATTCTAGTCCTTCAGCGATTTTATCTAGTCTTGTGTACTCTCTTATTGTGTCGTTTTCTATTATTGCTTTTTCTCCCAGGTTTTCTTCTGATATATAAATATTGTTTCCATATTCTTCTTTGAATTCTTCATCAGTTCCTTGATGTTTTATTGATATCAAAAATCCATTTTCATCATATATATGATGCATTTTTCGCCTCCTATTTTATTTAATAAAATACTTTTAATTCTTTAATACTCATAAGAACAGGCAAAGAAGTACTATTATTTAAAAGTTTAACAGTCATTCCTTCTGCTGATACATTTAATGTGAAATCAAAAGTTTGCCCATTATTTACTATATGATAGTTATTTGCATAGTGTCTAAACATTGCCGAATCATTTTTATATGCATATATTGTTTCAATTGAATCAATATATGCGTTCATCCATGATGTTACTGTTAATCTAACACACAGTATATTTTCATACGCTAATGTATCAGGGTATTTATAAGTATATGTCCAACTTTGCCTAGCTGGTAAATCAACTCCACTTCCATTGCTTACAATTCCATAATTCCTCGAACCTCTTCTACTCAAATCCAAATTTGAGAGATTGTTAAAATTAAGAGTATCAGGTGTAAGTATGCCATTTGCATTTGAGATATCTTTAAGTGCCATGTAAGTTACATATACATTTCTACTTGAATCCCAATAATAATATGTTTTTCCAGAAACAACGGCTTTTAGATTAGGCCCAAATACACCATCATAAGGAGCTCCGCTTAAACTAGAAACTTCTTTTCTGATGTCTATTAGATTAGTTAATCCAATACTTTTTTCTGTCGCCCTCAAACTAGAATTCTCTACAACAAAATCAACACCATTAAAGATTAAACTATAAATTTTATTTTCTTCTAACTGATTTTTTTTAATATTTGAAGATGCAGTTTCAGTTAAACATATCATTGAATATTCTATATTATTTATAACTAATTTTGGATTATCCCAAATGTTATTTTCGTTAATCTGAACCTTAACCTTCAAATCCTTAAAAACCCCAATACCTTCTATCCCATCAAAATTTGTAATTATATATCTGTCCTCATTATTAACAACTGTGTGAGAAGTTTCAAGAACTCCATAAACCCCATTTTTCTGTATAGCATTTAAAAATTCTGCATTAATATTTGTTCCCTCTTGCTGAATACCAAGAGGATTCCACCTATGTTCCACAGAGTTTTGAGAAACATCAGTTCTATTTATTTGCTCATAAATATTTAAATTTTCAGCAATCCAATCAACAGCTTTTATTATTTTAGCCATTTTACCTCCTATCTCATAAATAAACTATGTACATTAAGTTTTGTCAAATCAGTTTCTTCAGCTTTGACTTGTTTTAATCTATCTACTAGTTCTTCTTCATATTTCCATAAATGTGGATGCCAAGCAGAGGACAAACCACAGCCAAGATAACCAATTTGAATTCTATATTTAAATACTAAATTAATCTGAATACCAGCAGCTTTTATTGTAGTTAAAGTATTAGCAATAGTATCTCTAGTATCTTTTCTCATTCTTTTATTGAGAGTAATATTAATAATTCCATTTCCTCTGCTATATTCAAATAAATTTTCTTCATTTTCAATTGCAAGAAGGAGAAATTTTATTAGTATTTCTAAAGTTGCATTTTTACTAACACTTAACCAAAAAGATAAAACTCTAATTCTTAAATTTCTATCTTCTTCCTCATTTTCTCTTTTGATTCCAAATATATGGCCTAATCTGTCAAGCCAAACACCTTCAGCATTTTCAATATTTAACATATTTGCTAAATCATAAATACCTTGGTTCAAATTTTTGATTTCCTCTAATATAGAAGAGACTAAAAATTCATTATTACTTCCAATATCAATGTTATACATATGTGGGAATTTTTCTAAAATTTCATTTAGTTTATTTTCTCTATACATAAATTACCTCAATATCACTTTTAACTAATTTATATTTTTGCGTTTCCGATATTGGAAATTTATCTTCTAAATTAAATAATCTATATTCCCCATCATAATAAACATAAACTTTAGCATACTTAATTTCATCAATACCATTAACTTCAGAGTGGAGTTCATTATATGTAATTGCTTCACCAAGAGTAAGTGTTTCAGAGTATTTTATTAATTCATCTTTTATAATAGGCGTCCATCTTGAATCCTTTATTCCATTAACTTCTAAGACTTCTACTTTTATTTTAAGAGACTTAAACTTTAAAATATTGTAAGTGATATTAGTTTTAATTTTATTTACTATTTCAAATTCTTCTGTATAGCTATCAAGTGCTTCATCAGCTAGAGTATTAACTCCATCAGCTAAAGTATCTAAAATTGCCTTTGCTATTGATTTATCAGGAGTTCCATCCACAATTATTTTTGTAGTTCCATTTGGTGTAGATGGAGTAGTCTTAGGATCCAGTATAATAACATCATTTACTAAATCCAAATCCAAAAGAGCAGTTTTAATAGCTTCATAAGTAGCAGTAGCGCTTTTATTTTTAGCATTTTTAAGTCTGTATCTAAAGTCAGAATCAGTTTCTAAGCCTTCACCATTTGTAAAAGCATAAGGGTTGTATATTTTTTCAATTTGAAATCCTATAATTTTATTAATAGCTCTTTCAGGGATATTATAAGCTGTTCCCATATCAGTAGCAATCACATAAATTTCCTTATTAATGGAATTAATAGTAGTAGTTTCTAATACTTTATATTCCAAAGTTCCAGCTTTGATGATAGTATCTTTTGGAATAATAGTTTCATTTGGAGTTTCTACAATAACTAATCCATTAGCATATTTACCAGTATATCTAGGTTCTATAGGAAGTAGTTTCTGTAAATAATCTAAAAATATTCCTTTGGCTCCATCAATATCAAACATATTAGATAATTCCAGTAACTGTTCATCTAAGTTAGTAATTTCATAAACAAGGGCTTCATTATGAATACCTTCTGGTGTATTAAAATCAAACTGGAATTGGTCATCTTCTAATCTGGCTTTCCATTTTTTTTCAATATTAGCAAGGTGTTCTGCAAAAGTTTCTTTTTTATATCCAATAGGAGTAATTGATCCCATTTTATCCCCTCCCTCTATATTTCTATAATTTCGTTATCTTTAGTTATTGCAGTAAGATTTATCTTGTAATTTCCACCATCATTAAAGTTAGTTTCATATTTAGCAATACTAGAGATATCTTTATCATTTTTTACATATTCCTGTATTTGTGAATCTAATATTAGCTCAGTGAGCTTTTTCCCTATATTTCCTTCAATATCACCATTTCCAAACCAATTTATTCCTTCTTGGTTATGTAAAAACCATTCTCCATAGTTTAGTGATATTTTATTTTGTAATCTTTGGGCTATAGTTTGTTTTGGAGTAGTTAACTTTATATTTTTAGTAATTTCTATATCTCCAGAATCATTCATTAACCAGTTTTCATTACTTCTCATTATTTAGGCACCCCCGTATCGCTACCTCCAGATTGTACATTTCCATGTTTATGATTTATTAAACTAATAGAATTACTTTGCACATCATCAGCAGATTCTAATAATCCATTAAATGTACCAGTTCCAGAGACTTCTAAATTTCCAATTATTTTTGTATTAGCCTGTATTTCAATGCTGCCATCTTTTGTAAATCGAAGATAATTTCCAGATTCTTTATGTATAATTGAGAGATCTTCTGGGAATTGATCTGTGTATTGAGCAGTTATATTTCCTAGGATTATGGCGTCGTCTAGGGAGTATTTGTCTTTTGAGTGAGGTTCTATTTGATCAGTAGAATCTATAGTACCTTCTAAAGAGTGCTGACAAAATCCAACCACCACTAAATCTCCAATATTATATGGAGCATTAATATAAAAAGAGGAAGAATTAAATACAGGCATAATAGGAACAGCATTTATAACTGGATTTTCAAAAAAATTATCTTTAAATTCTGTTTTGGCGATAAGTTCAATACTTGCTTCTAAAGTAGTATTATCAACTTCAATCACTTTAGCAAGGGAAGTAGTGTTAATATTATTAAGTGAATTATAAAAATCTTCTTGTTTTTTTTCCAATAAATAGTCTAAACTTCTTCTCATATTTTTCCTTTCAAGAAACTAAACAGTTACTTTAATTGTCTTATCTTTCTTTTCTTTTTCATCATTTTCTTCTTTTTCATCATTAAGTCTTTGTTTTTTTACTTTATTTTGAGATTCTACTTCTATAGTTGTAATATGACCACCATTTTTAGGATTTATAGAATGATCAACCTGAGTAATTACATAAGTATCAACATTTGAATCAAGAGAATCATGAAATGAATTTTCAGGTTTTGTGGAATTAGAATCATTTTTTGAAGTAGAGTTTAAAGAATCTGTAAATCGATTTCCTGCCACCTTAATAATTAATTTTGCTGATGCTTCCATTCTATGATCAAAAAGAGTAGTTATTGTGTATCCTAAGTCAGATTTTGAAATATCAAGAATTCTTGTAGGAGAACAAAAAATTTCTGGAAAATCAATACTATCATAGGGTAAAAATTCAATGTTGTTTTGTTTAATAGAAAAAGTACTGTCAGAATCTTTAGCCAATCGAATTAATATATTTTTTAAATTTCCATTGAAAGATTTTGATCTCTCATATGCATAGTCATTTCCAAGTTTTACTGGTTCAGTTAAAGTCAATTTAGTATCACCTATTTTAGCTTTTTCTACTATTTTTTTTATAATTGTACTTATTTGGACTTTGCTCTTATTTTTACTATCACCTAAAGAGACCTGGAAAAGTAAATCTTTATATATATCATTGACATCACTACACTGAATTTCAGTCTTTATAGTTGTTCCTTGTTTACTAGTTTCTAGTCTTTCTACTATTCCAGTAAAAAGAAGACCGTATTCAGGATTTGCTCCATTGTCATATCCAGCAGTGATTTGAACAGTACTTCCACGTTCAATTTCATCTTCGAAACTTTTAGGTAAATTATAAAGATTAATATTAGCTTTATTTGAATTATATGACATATCAAGTGTTACAGAAGCATCAAAGTCAATATCTAAACTTGTTAAAATAATATTTTTTTTATTATTAGAATTTTCTTCATTAGTTTCATCTTTTTTTTTTATGTTAAATTCTAGCTTTGCATATCTATTAAATAATATTTTTTCAGGTATTATCATTTGGTATCATCAGCTCCAATCAAAAATAATTCTTGGATAACTCCAGCAGAAGAGGGTGAAAATTCTCTATTAATACCATTGATATTTGAAGGCATAGCCATTAGTTTTAGATTTGGAAAAGTTTTATCATAAATTCTTAAAAGTTCAAAAATATCAGTCCATGCGTGGACAATTTTTCCATATAATAAAGTATTTTTATTTTCAAAAATATCAAGGTACCAACAATCATTTATTGAATATAATGATAAATTTAAAAATTTTTGTTTATGGCCGTCATCAATAAGGAGTCTAATTTTATTTTCAGTTGAAGTAGAGTAATTAAAAGAAATTTTTAACAGCATCTGTTACCTCCTTAAATTGAGGAACATCACGTCTTAATTCTTCAAAGAGATTCATAGGCATTTCATATTGTTCTGTTTGACTATTTATAAATGAATCATTAGTGACTAAAACCGCAGTCAATGTACTATTTCCGCTATCATCAGCTGTAGCTAATGCAAGGTTTACCTGTTTTAATGAAATAGTAATTGATTGAAATAGAGTTGTCTCTGATGAATCAGAATAACTGATATTTGTAATTACCAAAGGAAAGTAGTGTTCTTTATTTTTTTGATAGAAAAATGAAATGATATTCTGACTTCCTACTTGATCTTCTGCTAAAGTTCTTAGTTTTTTTATTTCACTCAAATATTCTTTTCCAAAACAAATCAAATCAATTGTTAAATCATATGGAGACTTCTCAATATTATCAATTACATCTTCACCTAAAAATAATGTATTTGGAGTTACTGAACTTCCTTTAGAGTAATCAAGATTTGTAACATATACAGGTATGTCATCTAAAAATCCATTTGGATAAATGTAAGAGCCAGTGAGCTTTTTCCAATAATCAGCTCCAGTTTTCCAAAGTTTAAGAGCTTTATCAATATCAAATTTAAAATACTGACTTGCCCAAGTTCTGATTGACATTATTTTCCTCCTAACCTAGATCTAACATAGATAACTGAGTCATCATGTAGTCTATGTCACTTCTATTTGAGATATTTCCAATATTTAGAGTTATATTGTTAGCAGAATTTCCAGCAGAATTTCCATTTATTCTAAAGTTCATTTGAGATAGATTACCTTTAACATAAGCTAAATCTCTCATAATATTTGTAGTAGAAGGATTATTAGCTACTACCATTCCAGTAGGACCAAGTATTAACTCATCTCCACGTTCATTTATTGTTGTAAGTCCACCACTGAAATAGTTTGTTCCTGTGGCTTTATGTTGAGGATTAAGTGGTTGCCCAATAGAAAAAAAGTTTAAATAGATTCCCATGCTAGCATTTATTCTTAGTAATGAAATTTGCTTATAAGCTTCAATTAGCTTATTAATAAATGTGTTTACTGGTTCTATAAGTTCTCCAAATTTAAGTTTCATTCCTTCTATTGTTAGATTTGTCATGAGACCTAAGCTTATATATGATAAGTTTAGATTTAACATGAACAAAGTCCATAAAACACTCATTAGAGCTAAGTTCATAGCTAAAGTATTGTATAGTGTCTGAAAGAAAACAGCCCATTGTTCTGTGAGAGTAGCTATTGTAGCTGTTTGGCTTTCAATGAATTTATTCCATGTGTCTAGCCATTCTTGAGATATTTCTTGTTTTTGAGTTTCCAGTTGAACAAATTGTTCTCTAGGAATCTCTTGTGTATTTGCTATATTTGCCATAGCTTTATTATCAAATGTAGGTGTTTTATTTGCCACTTTAGTAGCATTCTTTGAGTTCTCTAAAATAAGTTCTTTTTTCTTATTTTCTTTTTTGTTAGCTTCAGCTTTTTGTTTTTCCTTAGCTTCATTAGATTTTTTGTTAGCTTCATACCCTTTCATCGTTATAGCATTATCAACATGCTCTTGAACACCTTTCCAGTCAGCGTTTTTAAAGGCCTCCCATGCTTTACCAACTTCTCCGATTCTGTAAACTAATTTATCTAAAAACTCAACAATACCTGTAATAGCAGAAGTTACAATTGAAACTATGCCATCCCATACACCTTTAAGAATAGCTCTAGCTTGTTCATTTTTAGTGAAAAATTCTATTAAAGCTCCAATAATAGCACCTATTGGACCACCAATAATAGCGCCAATTATTGTAAACATGTGTTCTTTAATGAAATTCCAGACGCCAGTAACTACATTTCTTAATGTTTCATTTTCTGTCCATAATCTAACTAAAAAATCTATAAATCCTTGAAAAACCCCACTAATGAATTCCCAAATGCCACTGAAAAGTTCTTTAATAAAATTCCAAATTACATCGACACCAGCTCTGAATTGTTCATTAGAATTATACAAATGACGAAATATTAAAACCCAAAGAGCAATATATGCTACTATTAAAATAATTGCAAGTATAATAGGATTAGCAGCTAAAAGAGTTAATGCTGCATTAATTAATCCGATAGCTGTAGCAAGAGATTGAATAATACCTACTAATTTAAAAATAACAAAAAGTGCAATAATAAATGGAAGAGCTGCTTTTATTCGATCTCCCCAAAGAGCAATTGAATCTTTATTTTTATCAATCCACTCTCTTAGTTGTTGAACTTTTTCTTTTAATTTTTCAGCAGTTTCTTTTAATTTTCCTAAAATAATATTAAATAGTTCGCCTTTATTTTTAGAATCATCAGTAGTTTGGTTAAATCCAAGCAATGTTGAGATAAATTCAAAAACAACTTCACCTAATAAAGCTAAGATTTCTTGACCAATTGCTAAAATGTCATTCCATTTTTTTTGTGCTTCTTCATTTGTAGCTAAATGATTAGTAAAGTCATTATACAAGGAACTAACCATAAGTAATCCTGCAGTAACAGCACCAAATTTTATTGTTTTACCTAAATCGAATTTTCCATCTGTATGAGTAGCATCTACTAAAGCAGATTTCAGTTCTTTTGCTTTATCTTTAATTTCATTAAATTTATCTTTCATACCATTGAAAGTAGAAGTGATTTTATCTTTTAATTCAAAGATGTTATTTAGTGGTTTTATTGCATTAGAAAGAGAATCAGATTTAAAACTGTCTATAACTCCCAATGTACTTTTTATATTTTCCAAGTGACCTTTTGATTTTTTTGTATCAGTTTTATTAGAGGAAGCCGGAGCTTCAATAATAGAAGGCTGAGTAATTTTAGCTTTTGGCATGGCTTTGGTCACTTGCATAGCCTTATCAGCATTTAACTTAAATTCTTTTTTATTAATAATATCTATTTGTTTTGAGATTTTATTGAATTTATTTAAAAGACTATCTAGAGATTTTTCAAATCCCTTAAAAAGATTTTTATTTTTTAACTCAACATCAACTTCAATTTTTATCCCTTTTGTTTGACTCATATACCCCCCTTTCTTACTTTTTAAAACTTCTTACAAGGTTCGTTATATATTGATTTGTAATAAGTTGACTATCAACTTTTTT
>JAGOZX010000144.1 GCA_018058425.1 Sebaldella sp. | reverse complement strand
AGGCCTTATTGTTCAATACCTCTCGCTTTAAACTCTTGTAAAACGATTCCATCATTGCATTATCATAAGGAGTTCCCGGACGGCTATGACTTATGATAAATCTATGAGCCTGAAGAAATTCAATATAGGTAATGCCAGTCCCGGCTCCCTTTACCTGGAAACGCTTGTTGTCCATGATTTTCTAATTCTTGAATTCAATGATATAATGTATTTTCGTGTAATTCTAGTTCATAACACACTTGTTTCACCGTAAACTCTCCTTAGTTCTTGATGTACGTAACTGAAGTTTTAGTATACCCCTTAGTTCTTCTTTTGTTTTCAGTTGAAAATATTTTCCATAAAATATTTCTTTTCCTGACAAAGATGAAAAAATCTTTTTTAAGTCCTGTTTATCTTTTTTATCATATAGATCATCTTCATCAATTCCTAAATCAAATTTTTCTATGTAATAAAGTCTAATTTCAACTACTGTCTTGTTAAATTTAAATAGATATTCAAAGAAATCAATAATTACATTCTCATAATAAATATGTTTTTTTTATTTTTTCATTCATTATATCCGAATTATCTGGAAATAAAATTTCATAATCTTTTCCACTTAGTGCTTTATCAAAAACACTGATATATCCTATCTCTTCACACATTTCCCTCATCATCCTCTCACAACCTTACCATCTTCAACAACGGAACGTCTTTCCCTCCTTCTTTAGATTGTAGTTTCCCCAGTTTCTTCTTACCGGACTTATCAATTTAAATTCTTTTACTTTAGGAACTCTCCCTAATTCTCTCTTTGTTTTATAAAAATATTTTACTATTTCTTCTCTTGAATATTCCACTAAAAACATTCTTTTATATATTTTATTATTACAAAACTACATTTAATTATACATTAAATTTTATTTTTTTCAAGTATTGTTTTAAATTTATTTTAAATATTGTGTTACAAATTCAACAGTATATTAAAAAGTATAATATTAATCAATGACATTATGTTTTCCAAGATATTAAATATAAATCTTACAGCTATTTTCATAATAATTTACAAGCTAAATTTTCACTTTTTTTACCAAAAAAACATTTCTAGAGATTATTAATGACTGCCTATAAAATAGTTTATTTTTGTAACTTGTAAATTTCTTTTCTTTATTTACTAAAAAATACTGACTTTATATCAGCATTTTCTATTTAACATTTTTTATTCTACTCTTTGCTAATTTCTTTAATATTGCTTATTAATCAATTTAAAAAGATATCCTTATCTTTGATTTTTTTAATAACTCTATATTTTCTCTTTCATTAATATAATTGATTAAATTTTCTATTGCTTCATCTTCTGAATTTCCAAAACCAACAAATGATTGAAAATAATCTTCTGGTTCCATTTCTATATTTGAATCATATTTATATTTTTCCTCAACTTCTATATTTAGCACAGCTTCATACATGCCCATTGGGCAATGTATTAGGTATTTAAAAACTTTTATTTTCAAGTCATGTATTTTCAAAAAATTTATCTCTTCAAAATCTATAAAATATTCAGAATAAGTTTTTTTTATTTTATTCATAAATTTATTTCCTTTCTTTCTAATTTACTGCTCCAAAAGATATTATTTTTTTTGCATTATCTAATATTATATATTTCCCATTTTTTGCATATCTTGTTCCTAATGTTCCATTACTTAAAACTACTTTAGATTGTTTAGCTCCTTTTAAATTTTGAACGAATCCTTCCGCCTTTCTTATATACTGTTCCACACTATCTGCTCCTACTTCTGCTCCATGCTTTTTAAAATGATATGCTATTGAACTTTCTGCTGTTGCTTTTACGGTTGAACTTTTTGGAAAATCTTTTGCCCAACCAGAAGTATCCAGTTTTTGTTTCACTATATAATTTTGTATTTCTTCTTTAGAACTTTTCAAAGTTACTTTAGTCACGCTAGCTGCTTCATCGCTATTTTTTATAGCTGCTTTTGCTATATCAGATTTTTTAGCAACTACTTTTGTTCCATCAGATAAAACCATTACTATTTCATCTGATTTTCCCAACATCTTTATTGATTTTATTGCTTTTTTACTTCCTTTAGCTATCCCTTTTATTTCACCCAAAGCGATTAAACTCAATAATCTTTCTAATGTTGATAGCTCTTCATTTGTTAAGACATCCTTACCTCTAACTGCTTCTATTATCCCTTTTACATCACCAACTACAGGGACAAAGTCTAATGCTATTGAGATAGCAGCATCACTTCCCTTACCATCTTTCCAAACGTTTGTTTTCTTTGCATAATCACTATTTGATATACATGAACCACTTACATATACACATCCAGCACCTCTTATTTCTCCGCTTTCAACCCCTTCATCGTAAATCTCTTTTCCTTTTTCTAATAACTCTTCTAAATCATTAGGTATAATGTTATTTACTATGTCGTTTTTCCCATTAATTGGAGGGGCTGCATTTTCATCCACTTTTTCATCTATATATCTATTATGGCTTCCTTCATGTTTAGCATTATTTCTTATAGCCTCTGTATCCGTAAAATCTGTTTTATCTACATTTACTACTATTATTTTTTGACTATCATTTATCGCCATTGCAGGATCATTTTCCCCGCTAGAATACACTACTGTATAATCTCCTTTTCCTGCCGCATCCAGTGTTTCTTTTATATAATTTGCTGTTTCATCTAATAATTCTTGTGATATTTTACCATTATTTTTATCCAGTATTTCCTGATTCTTTTCTCTTTGCTTATTTTCCCTGTCTGTTACAAATGTATGAATATCGTCCTTATTTTCTATCAGATTATTTGCTATCTGACCTGCCACTGTCTGACCATCATTATTTAGACCTTCTTTTATTCCTTCCACTATTTCTGGAACTAATGATCCTGTTTTCAATATATCCTCTACAAACTGATCTCTTACTTTTTGATTCCCTAAATCCGTATGAAGTACTGTATCAATCTGCTCTATTACTTCATCTTTTGTTACCACCTGAGCTTTACTAATATCTGTATTTATTCCCAGTTCTTCAAGATTCAGTTTCTTTCCTGCTTCTGTTACTTCTGTATTCACAAATGTTGCATTACTTTCCTGTTGTTTATCATGACTTCCGTACTGAATTCCTGTTTGTGGTATTAAAGTATCTTTACTTATTCCACTTACCTGTATTCCTGAATTTTCTCCCTGATTATGATCTTTCAGATTTTCTACTACTATCTTATTTGCATCTATACTCAATTTTTCTTCTGCATTCAGACTTCCTATTATTGATCCGATATTGGTCAGTGTTTCTCCTACTTTTACACTTCCCCCATTTTCTGCTATTATACTCGTCTGATTACTTACCCATTTTGAATCAGCACTGTTCTGACTGTAATTTCCACTTAAAGACGGTATTGCATATCCTTCTTCCTTGTTAGTTCCTGGCAATTTCCCTGACACATCTATTCCTGCTCCATAACTCTTTCCTTCTGATTTTCCTTCTTCCTGTAATGATATTATACTCAAATCTCTTCCAATATCAAAGTTTATTTTATCTGCTGTTACATTCGCTCCTGCAAATACAGCATCTTCTTTGGTTGTAAGCTGGAAAGTTCCTCCTGTATTTATAATTGTATTATCATAGTATTTGGAGTTAGCATTTGAATTTCCTCCTGAAATATTTCCTCCGCCTATAACATGTTGATTTACAATATCATATCCTACATTAACTCCTACTGAACTTGATTTTGTGTCATTATTATAAGTATTGACTCCTGCCAGTGCTTCAAAGTTCTTAGCATCTACTATGAAGTTTTCTCCAACATTTATTTTTTGGTTTACAAGTTTTACATCTCCTTCAGATTCTATTACAAAATTCTTACCTGCATTTATATTTCCTGCTACTGAAGTTGCCCCACTTGTATTTGATTCATATTTGCTTTGGCTATAACTTAAACTTACATCTGCCGATATCAGGCTCTTTATTAAACCATCTTGTCCATTAGCTATATTATTAGACTGAGCTAGTTTATCAGCACCCAGCTGAGCTAATTTGCTTTCTCCTAATCCCTGCGTTAATACTGCTCCGAATAATGTTGCATCATACAGCTTACTTCCCAACTGTGTCACATTTCTTATATCCTGTATTCCGTTCCCTATTGTATTTATACTTTGCGATGTATTTCCAAAACCATAATCTTTCACATTATCTGCTACATCACTTATTGTACTTGCTAACTGAGCCGGTGTAAATCCTACATTTACATTCACTCCTATAGTTGTACTCTTCTGCTTTACCTTTTCCTCATAAATTTCTTTAGCATCAAGAAGTTCTACCCCGTTTACTCCCCTTATTACAAGGTTTTCTCCTATATTAGCCTGCATTGCTTCTGTTCTTATCCTGTTTCCTGCATCTAGTACTGTACTTCCTTCTGACATTAAGCTTGACACTGCTACTGTTGTACTGTTTCTTTCATTCTCCAGACTGCTTTTGCTGTAGCTTACTCCTGCTGATAAACCGCCGCCGCCACTTGAAAAGCTTGAG
>JAGOZX010000025.1 GCA_018058425.1 Sebaldella sp. | reverse complement strand
TCAAAAAGCTTATAGAAGAGGGACAATCAGTTTATTCAGATAAAAGTATTTACACAATATTATAATAATTTCAAAGAAAAAAGAGAGAACTACTAGTTCCCTCTTTCTTTTTGATATTTATTTCTTAAAACTATAGCAATTGTATTCGCAGAAAGCAGTATTATGAGCAATACCATTATTGTTCCTGCTGATAATTCCTGAAACACTTTCTTTGGCATACTTGACCATTGATATACCTGTATTGGTAAAGCTGTATATTTAGACATCAGATTTTGCGGTGCTAAAGTTACTGATGTTGCTGCTCCGACCACTAATAATGGTGCTGCTTCTCCTAAGGCTCTAGATAATGATAAAATAATCCCTGTTAATATTCCTGGTGCTGAATAGGGCAGTACAACTGCTTTTACCATTTGCCATCTTGTAAATCCTAATCCATATGCTGCTTCTCTTAATAAATTAGGCACTGACTTTATTGCTTCTCTAGAAGAAACTATTATTACTGGTAAAACCATTAATGATAAAGTTACTGCTCCTGTGATAATACTTCCTCTTGATCCATGTATTCTTGAAAATAAAGATAGTCCTAATAGACCGTATACTATAGCTGGTACTCCTGCAAGATTAGATATATTTATTTCTAAAAAATTAAATAATTTACTTTTTTTATTTGCGTACTCTTCCAGATATATAGCCGAACCCACTCCTATAGGTACTGTTAAAACTGCTACTGTTAAAATTATCCATAAACTTCCCATAATTGCTGGATATATTCCTGATTTCTCTGGTTTTCTTAATGATGGAAACTTTGTTAAAAAGTCAAAACTTATCCATCTTATTCCTTCTTTTATTATTCCTAATAGTAATATTACTAAGAAAATCAAACAAAAAATTACACATCCCAAAAATACATATCGAAATACTTTATCTTTAAGATTTCTAGTTTTCAAATTATTCTTAAAAGCATTCTCCATATTAGTACACCTCTCGATACTTATTAACTATTTTTTTAGCAATGACATTTAGAAATAATGTAATAAAGAAAAGTATTAGTCCTACTACGAAAATTGTTTGATATTCTAAACTGCCTACTACTACATCTCCAAAACTTTTATTTACCATATATCCTGTCATTGTTTGAACTTGTCCTAATGGATTAAAATTTAAAATCGGCCTTGCTCCAGCTGCCATTGTTACTATCATTGTTTCTCCAATAGCTCTAGAAATTGCTAATATAAATGAAGATACTATTCCAGAAATAGCTGCTGGTACAGTTACATTCCATATTGTCTCAAATTTTGTTGCACCTAATCCTAAAGATCCCTCTCTCATTGTAGTTGGCACTGCCTTTAAAGCATCCTCACTTATTGAGGCTACTAAAGGTGTTATCATTATTCCCACAGCAAAACTGGCACTTAATACATTAAATGTATCTACTTTTAAAGAATTTGTTGCTGCAAAAAAGTTTCTAAAGTTAATTGCTAAGAATATAAATGCTGCTATAAAACCTAATCCTATTACTATCATAAATATTTTAGTTCCCATAGCATCTTTTTCTAGCGCTTTCATAATTAATCTTATTCCTAACCAAAGAAATAATATAATAGAAAGTACTAGTATAACTTTCATAAGCCACCCTATGTTTGTTCTTAAAAACGGAGTTATATAAAATAATGCAAAAAATCCATAAACAACTGAAGGTATTCCCGCCAATATTTCTAATACTGGTTTTAAAATATTTCTAACTTTTGGACTTGCATACTCACTTAAATAAATTGCACTCCCTAATCCTAAAGGTATTGCAAACAGACAAGAAAAAACTACTATCATAAGAGTACCTACCATTAGAGGTAAAATATAATACTGGCCTCCTCTTGGATTCCATATTGTACCATATGAAATTAGCTGTTTAACTCTTTCTCCATGAAAAAATGGAATAGATTCTGTAAAAAGGCTGACTACTATTCCAATTGTTGTTATTACAGATATTGAAGTAAATGCAATAAGTAAAAACTTAATTATAAACTCTTTTAAATATTTTTTTTTCATCTTTTCTCCTTCATGATGATTTATAACTAAAAAGGATAAAAAGTTCCCTTATCATTAGGAACTCTTTAAACTTTTTATTAAAGCTTATTTTACTAGTTTTGCTATTTCTTTTGCATAATCTTTTAAAGCTATGTATCCCACTTCAGGTACTATTTCACCAGCAGTTTGCATATAAAAGTCCACAAAAGCTTTTACCTGAGGCTTCTCAGTATATGATTTCTTATTTACGTATATAAATATTGGTCTTGATAATGGTGTATAAGTTCCATTTTGTACTGTTTCATGAGTTGGAATGATTCCATTTATCTTTAAAGCTTTTAAATTTTCAGCATTTTGTTCATAATAAGCATATCCAAAAAAACCTAATGCTCCTTTATCTCCCTCTACACCTTGAACTAATACATTTGGATTAGAACTTGGAGTATAGTCTTGTCTTATTTCCCCTTTTTTAAGAATCTCTTCTACGAAATAATCATGTGTTCCAGAATCTTCTCCAGGTGCATATAAAACAATTGGAGAATCTGGCCATTCTGGTCTTATATCTTTCCATTTTTTTATAGTACTTCCATTTGCCCAGATCTTTTTTAATTCATCCACAGTTAAATCCTGTGCCCATGTATTTTCTTTATTTACTACTACTGTTATTCCATCTATTCCTACCTGTAATTCAATATATTCTATCTTATTTTCTTCTGCTATTTTTTTCTCTTCATCCTTCATTGTTCTTGAAGCATTACTTATATCTGTTTCTCCATGTGTAAATTTTTTAAATCCCCCACCTGTTCCAGATATCCCTATTGAAACATTTACAGTGGAATTTTCTTCTTTAAATGTTTCTGCTACTCCTTGTGATATTGGAGCTACTGTTGAAGAACCATCAATTACTACTTCTCCTTTTAATCCATTAGCATCAGTATTTCCCTTACCGCATGAAACTAAAAAAGCAAAAGATATTATCATTAAAGTAAATAGTTTTTTCATTTTTCCTCCTGTAAATATATTTTATTTTCTAGAATAATTTTATCTTAGTTATGTAAATAGAGTATAAAAGTAATGTAAAAAATATGTAAAAAAATCTCCCTATATTTTATAAGAAGATTTTACAAGGTTATCTGGTGTTTAATACAATAGTTAAATTATGAAATTAGTATTATTTTACAAAACTATTTCATGCTCTAATAACAATTTTAAGTTAATTATTTTTGGTTGTAAATAGACATTAATTTATTGATATCATTATCTTTAATTATATTATCTATCAAATCATTTATTTTATCTAAATTATCTTTCAAAATAACTCTCTCTTCTGATGTAAATTTCCCCAAAACATAGTCCACCACATCCTTATTAGAAGATCTGCCAATTCCACACTTTATTCTTATAAATTCAGCACCAAGATTGCTAATAATAGACTTTATTCCATTATGTCCTCCTGACCTTCCATTTGCTTTTAGCTTTATTCTTCCTAGTTCTAAATCCATATCATCATATATTACAAATAAGTCAGTTTTAGGATCTAATTTATAAAATTTCACTGCTTCTCTTATAGACTCTCCGCTTAAGTTCATAAATGTAAGTGGTTTTAGAAATATCACTTTTTCTCCATTTTTATTTAACTCTACAATTTCACCTTTGAATTTTTTTTTATAATCTCTTACCCCAACACCATTATTCTTTAAATATTCATCTATATATATAAATCCAATATTATGTCGAGTTAATTTATAATTTTCACCAGGATTTCCAAGTCCTACTATTAGTTTCATCTTTCTCCCTATCTATATAAATTTTGTTTTCATAAAGTATTTTAGTCTTTTTTCTCTTCTCTGTCAATAAAGTACACAAAAAAATTCAGCTTCGTCTTTCTTTTTTATAAAAGTCTAATGAAAAATAGCCAGAAAACATTTCTGTTCTGGCTATTTTTCTTTATATATTATTCTTAACTTTGTTAGACTAAACAATAAAAAACTCTTTTTAATAAACTAAAGTTCATTAAAAAGAGAAACTACTCTTAGACTTTAATGTTTTGTTTTATTCTGCTGGTGGGCTTGCAACAGCGGCAGCAGCAGCGGCTTCAAGACTTTCTTTTTCTTCTTCAAATTTCTTAATAATAAAATTTGTCAATTCATTTCTTAATTCAGGTGTTATAGGATGCGCAATGTCCTTAAACTCTCCATTTGGCATTCTACGAGATGGCATGGCTACAAATAATCCATTTTGTCCTTCTATAATTTTTAAACCATGAATAACAAAACTTTCATCAAAAGTCACATCTACATATGCTTTTAACTTACCTCCATCTTCAGCGCCTCTCCCTAATCTTAGTCTGATGTCTGTGATTTTCATTCTCAGCACCCCTTCTCCAGTTGTTTTGAAGTTTATCTTCCATATAGTATACCCCATAATTTTCAAAAATCAACCCTTTTTCATATTTTTTTTATCAAAGTGATAATTTTTAACAGTTTTAGCAATTAAATTAAAATTTTTTTAAAATAAAAACACCCATAAATCATTATAAACAATGAATTTACAGGTATTTAAGTTTTTTATATATGAATAATAATTATTAAATCTTTTATTATTAAATATATTTATAAAACCTTTCTTCTGCATAAAAAAGGTTTTTTTATCATTCTATAATATACATTTTTTTTATCCAATTTTTTTATATCTCTGTTATCTTTGTCATAAAAAGCAAAGAAACAGCTTCCGCTTCCAGATAAAAATACTTTTTTTGATAAACTATCTTCTATTTTATTTTTTATATCTTGTAAATGATTATCTTTTTTGAAAATTAGTTGCTCAAGAGAATTTTCTATGTGTTTTTCCAAGTGAGTAATATCATTTTCTTTTAAAGCTCTTATTATTTCATCAATATTTGCCATTTTCAATTCATTTTTATGATTTTCATAATAGCTATAGGCTTTTCCTGTAGACATGCCTATATCTGACGGTTTTATTAATAAGATATTTGTTGTTAGATTATTTTCTATCTCTAATATCTTTTCCCCTATTCCCATTACTCTTGCACTTTTATTTCTTAAGAAAAATGGAACATCTGCCCCTACTTTTACAGCTATTTTTTTTAATTCCATCTCATCATAACAATGATATTTTTTATTTAATTCTTTTAGTACAAATGCCGCATTAGAGCTGCCTCCACCTAATCCTGCTTCATGTGGAACTATTTTTTCCAAAAATATTTTTATTTTCTTTTTTGAAATATTTGCATTATCAAAATAGAGATTATAGGCTTTCCTTACTGTATTTTTCTCATCTGTAGGTATATTTCCATGATTTGTTTCCAGTATTAAATCTCCGTCTACATTATAGTCTTTATATTCTATAACATCACTAAAATCAATAGGTACCATAACCATATCCAGTTCATGGTACCCATCTTCTCTTTTATTCAAAATATTTAAGCCTATATTTAATTTACAATTTGACTGTATCATTGTGTGACCTCTATGTACTTCTCTATATTTTCTTTTCTTAGATTTTCACTTGGAACATCTAAAACTTTTACTTTTATATTTTTATTGAAATATTTTATGTCTAAAATATCTCCAGCTTTTATACTATATGATGATTTTTTTTCTTCATTATTTACATGAATATTTCCATTATCAGCTAATTCTTTTGCTATTGTTCTTCTTTTTATTATTCTTGTTATTTTGAGAAATTTATCTAATCTCATTTCTATTCTCCTGACATATTAATTAATAATATTAGATGAAGTAGTAAGTATTTTAAGTTTCAAAATTTGTTCGTCTAAATCTTTTCTTTTTGTATATAACTGATCTAATATTGACATAATTTTTTCATTATTTATATTATACTGTTTACTTAATTCCAATAATTTTTCTTGTTCCAGCTTCTCTATGCCCTCTTTTATAAACAATTCCTGCTCACTTGTTAAAGAACTATTTGAAGTGATATCAAGTACACCATCTCTGTAATCTAAATCTGTATTAATAACAATACTGTTTATATTAGGTATTAAATTTTCTTTTGTATAATTTATTTTAGACGCTATTTTATCACTACTATAAATTATTGTCAATACCAAATTATTTCTATTTATAGAAATATCATAAGCTTGCATTTTTGCATTTTCATTTATGTTATATTTTACTTCATTATCAGAATAAACTGCACTTACTGAATTTCCAAATGCTGGACCTACATTTTTAACTACTAACTTAGAACCATTAATATCTAAGTTTTTTATAGATACATTACTCTCATTTATTCCCTCTATTATTTTTGTTATTTTAAGTGAAGAATTTAAATCCACTAAAACTTCTCTTCCTTTATCAATAAAAGTGATATTTTTAATATTATCTGTACTTGATGATTCTATTGATTGATTTAAATTTTCTAATTCATCTGTATATATTTTTAAAGTTTGATTATCTTCCATATCCACTTCATCAATTACAGCATTTATTTGTTTTTTCTTATCCGTCATATCTTTTTTTATTTTATCTGACTTTTCAGAAATTTCTTTTAGTTTCACAATTTTTCCATCAAGGCTTTTTATGTCTGAAAATTCATTTTTTAACTTTTGTAACTCATCTATTTGTGTTGAAAAATCAAAATTCAATACTTCTTTTATATCAGCTTCTATTTTTACAAGGTTATTTGTATTTTTAGAACTTTTATTATCAGAATATACTTTATCTGGTACTTCTATTTTCCCAATAAATTTATCTATATTCTTATCTGGAGCAGCATATACGCTGTTAAAATCAAGATTATCCAATTTCATTTCACTAAAATATACCTTATTATCAAAAATATTACCAAATAGTTTTTTTATTTCTAACCTTCCACGACCAGGTCCTAAACTACTTCCGTTTATAACAAAATTATCAAATGTCACTTCTCTTTTTTTCAAAGAAAACTTGAAATTTTCCAACTGTACTTCTGAAGTATTCAATTTTGATTCAATTATTTTACCAGAAAAAAACAGTGTTCCTATGGCTAAAATAACTAATAACAGAGTAACTAACAATAAAATTCTTAAAACTTTCATTTATACCACCACACTTCTAACTCAGTTTAATAATTTAAAATAAAAATAAATTATTGTCTAGTATTAGATTAGGGCTAACCAAAAAAATATTTTCGCTAGCCCTTTCTTATTTTTTATTTAATTATTTTTAATATTTATTTTGCTATAGAGTCTAAGTTATATTTTTTAGTAATATCCTCTACTATTTTATTTTGAGCTTCTGCTACTTTTTTCTGTTTTAACTGCATAGCAATTCCTGCTTTTACATCTTCAAACTTTATAACTTCGCCTTTTTTCTGTCTTTTGTCAATTTTCACTATAACTGCTGTACCATTGCTTAATATTGCTAAACTAGAGTAAACTTCTCCTACTGTACCGTTTAAAGCTGCATCTTTTATTGGAGTAAATTCTGGACTTAACTGGTCTAATGGAACTGGTCCTGTAGCTCCGCCATTAGCTGCTGAAGTTTTATCTATTGAATATTTTTTTGCTAATTCTCCAAATTTATCTTTGTTTTGTTTTACTTCTGCTAAAATTTTATCTGCATTTGCTTTATCTTCATCTGATTTATATGGAACATAAATTAAATTTAGTTCTGCTGCATTTGCTTGTTGTGTATAAGCTTCTTTATTTTCATCATACGCTTTTTTAATTTCCTCATCAGTTACTTTTATATCTTTTGTTTTATCTTTTAGATAAACACTCATAAGTGTAGAATCTGCTTGCATACTCATAGCATACTTATAATCTTTTGATGATTTTAATTTTTCAGCATCAGGAGTCATTGCTATTGCTTTTTGGAAAGCTAGTTGCTTTATTATAAGCTTTTTCTGTGCTTCCAATTGATCCTTTGGAATTTGCTTTAACATTTCAGGGTCTACTGCTTGATTTATAAGAAAATCTACTTCTTCTTGGTACACTTGTACTTTTCCATCTTCAGATTTGAAAACTACTTTTCCAGATGTTATTTTGTTTTGATCAGAACATGCTACTAGCCCTGCTAATATTATTATACTTGCAATTATCTTTTTCATTGTTTCCTCCTAGGTTATTTTTTTAAATAATATATCTTTGTTAACTTTTAATATTTTATTACTTATTTGCTCGTTCTTTAATAGTAACATATTTATGACTTCTTGTGAAATATTTTTTGTAGTTTCCAACTCAAAAACATTTCCCTTTTCCTTCACCTTAATAATATTATTATTTTGGGCAAATATTTTTATTCTCATGTAATTAACAAAATCTTCGAAGTCTTTTGGAAATTTTCCAAATCTATCTTTTACTTCTTCCAATAATTCTTCCAATTCCTCTTTACTATTAAGCATTATGAACCTTTTATACACACTTAATTTTTCATCAGCTTCTATATAATCTTCTGGAATAAATCCTTTATTTTTTATATTTATGTCTATATTAGAAACTTTTTCTACATAGGTACCTTTTTGAACCTCTATTTCTTTTTGTAACATTTTTATGTATAAGTCATATCCAAAAGTCTCAATAGTTCCATGCTGTTTTTCCCCTAGAATCTCTCCAGCTCCTCTTATCTTTAAATCTTCTAACGAAAGCTGCATACCACTTGCACTATCTTCTATCTTTTCAAATGTTTCTTCTCTTTTTTTACTCTTTTTAGTGGATATCAAGCTCTTCATTAAGTAACAATAACTCTGTCTATTACTTCTTCCTACTCTTCCTCTAAGCTGGTATACTTGTGATAATCCTAACTTATCAAAATTCTCTATGATAATTGTGTTTACGTTAGATATATCTATTCCATTTTCTATAATTGTAGTAGCTAATAATATATCAAACTCTCCATTTTCAAATCTTCTTATTCTATCCTTTATGACTTTTGGCAATAACTGACCATGTATATAGTCCATTTTTACAAAATCTGGGAGTTCTTTTTTTAATTCTCTCATTTTAGATTCCATATCTCTTACATTATTATATATATAGAATATCTGACCATCCCTAGCCAGTTCTTTTAGTACTGCTGTTTTTATATCAGAATCTTTTTCTATTATTATAGTTTCTATTGGCAGTCTATTAACAGGTGGTGTCTCTATAGTTGAGATTTCTCTTATTCCCAGTAAAGCTAAATTTAAAGTTCTAGGAATTGGAGTTGCCGTTAACGTTAATATATCTATTTTTTCTCTTTTTAGCTTTAATTTTTCTTTTGATTTTACACCAAATTTTTGTTCTTCATCTATGATTAATAAGCTTAAATTTTTAAACTTTACATCCTCACTAAGTATTCTATGAGTCCCAATAACCATATCCAATACTCCAGTTTCTAATTTATGCAAAATCTCTCTTATTTTTTTAGAATCACTTAGTCTAGATAAATTTTCTATTGTCATTGGATATTTTCCAAACCTTTGTTTAAATCTCTCAAAATGCTGCTCAGCTAAAATTGTTGTAGGAGTTAGTAATGCAACTTGCCTTCCATCTACAATTGCTTTAAACGCTGCTCTCATAGCTACTTCTGTCTTTCCATAACCAACATCTCCACATATTACTCTATCCATTATTCTTGATGATTCCATATCTCTTTTTGTATCCTCTATGGCTCTTCTTTGATCTTCAGTTTCCACAAAAGGAAACTCTTCTTCAAACTCTTCTTGCCAAACAGTATCTTTAGAGTAGACATAGCCTTCATTTGTCTCTCTAACTGCTTGAATTTTTACCAATTCTTCTGCAAATGCTCTTATTTCTTCTTCTAATTTTTTCTTTTTATATTTAAATCCTTTTGTTCCTAATTTATATACCTTAGGTTCATCTCCATAAGAAATATACTTTTCCAAACGATCGAGATGTTCTATTGGAATAAATAAGATATCTTCATCTGCATATTTTATTTTTAGATAATCTCTACCATTTAACTGCTCTATTCCTTTATATTTTCCCACACCATATTGTTCATGTATAACATAGTCATCTTCTCTTATTTGATTTAAATTTTTGTACTTAATTTGTTTTTTAGTATTTACTTTCTTCTGTATTACGATACCTTCTAATTCTCTCTCAGTAAGTATAAAGCCATCTTTAGTCTGAAATCCTTCCAATAACTCATCTTCAACGATTTTTATATTTGTCCCTTTAAACTCTTCCTCTAGTTTCTTTACATTTAAAGTGTGAACTTCTATATTTTTTAATTCTGATAATTTTCTTAACTTTACTTTATCTTGGAATGTTTTTAGCTGTTCTTGGGAGAAATTCTTTATATTTACAGTGTCTCCTTTTTCCTTTAAATTCTTATATCTTTTTCTTATTTGACTTTCACTATCTCTATTTAAAAGCACATATTCTTCTATTTTAAAGTCTAATAACTCATCATTTTCCATATATACTTGTACTTTTTTATCCTTAATTTCATCAAGAAGTTCTATAAATTCAAACTCTCCCTCTTTTGATATATTAGAATAAATTTCTATCTCATTTACTTTATCTATTGATTTTTGTGTGTCCAAGTCAAAAAAACGTATACTTTCTAGCTCATTATCAAAAAATTCAAATCTAATGGGGTTATCATAACTTGGTGGAAATATATCCAGTATATCTCCTCTTTTACTCCATTCTCCTCTTTTTTCTACCATGTAGTTATAAGTATAGTTATTTTCAACTAAAAAGTCAGTTATCTCCTTTATATTATAAGAGCTGTCTACGCTATATGTTTCTTTTCTTATATCCTCAAAAAATGTACTAAGTGCAATTTGTAAATTAACAAAAACTAAGTATTTTTTCTCATTTTTCAAAATATTTAATAAATTTATGTTTATTCCTACCATGTCCTCATTATTACTAGATATATTCTCAAATAAATTCAAATTGCCATTATACTTCTTACTTAAAGAATAATGGTAGTTTTCTAAATTTCTGTTAGACGTTGATAAATATATGATTTTCTTGTTCTTATTATTAAGTAAAAACAAGGGGATACTTCCTCTGTAATACTTGTCTTCATCAATTTCAATGTTTAGGTTTTGCATCTTATTTCCTCTATACTTTCTTTTTTTTCTTTTTTACTATATAATATTGATATTACAAATGGAGGTATAATTATTATGTATCTATTTTCTTACTTTAACCAAGCTCATATAGCAAATTTACTTTTTAATTTAATTCTAGGATTAATTATTCTTATAATACCAAAAGTTTCTAAAATTGATAAATATAAATTTGGAACTTTTATAGGTTCTTTTATTATATTTCTAAAAATATTTGAAACTATCTATAGATTCAAGTATGAACATTTTTCAATGGCAGAGTCTGCCCCTTTACACTTTTGTAACTTTACTATTATCATATGTGGTATCTATTTAATATCTAAAAATAATATTTTATTTAATATTTCTTACTTCTTTAGTTTTGGAGCTCTTGCAGCTCTTATTCTTCCAGGAGTAAATACATATTATCATCCATTATTCTTTGTTTTATTTATGATCACTCATTCAATGATTATCATAAGTGTACTTTATGGTTTTATATGGCTTAATTATAAACCTAGTTTCAATGGATTTATAGCCTCTGAAATCACTGTACTTATACTCTTTATATTGGCGCATTTTTATAATAAAAAATTTGGCACAAATTTTATGTTTTTAAAAACTTATATTGCACCATTTTTTGACTTTATAAAACCTTTTAGTCTATATATCGGTATTATGATTCCCACATTTATGTTAATCATCTTATTATTATACATTCCTTTTAGAAAAAATAAAAGGGGTTAAATTGAAATAGTTGAAAATTTATTTAACCATTATCTTTAAATTACTGTAAATCACTGTCTTTACACTAAGTTGTGTATAATAAATAATATTTATTAATTAAAATGTAAAACAAAGTTTTATAAAAGGATATTCTAAGTCTTAAGCCTTATAATTAACACATACCAATAAAAAGAATATTTTTCTTCATAACCCCCTTGTCGTCAGCCTTGCGCTGGCGACTTTTTATTTTTATTGATTTTTTATAAAGCTTCTTCTTAGTTATAAAATCAATTTGTTTTTTACTTATACATCTAATATAAGCCTCACCTCTCTTATCATTCAAGCCTTAAAAATATTTATTCCTATTAGTAATTGCATCGTATATAGGTCTGATATTGTGGCATTTATTGATGATAGTATTACAGAAAAATTATTTCATAATAAAAACTTGGAATTTGAAATATTTTTAAAATTTAATAACCTTAGTGCTGGTATCAGCCAAAAGTTTTCAAATCTTTCAGAATGTAAAAAGTACTATTCTCAAGCGATTAAAGCACTTGAAATTGGGCAGAGACAAAATATAAATCCTTCTTTTTTTGAAGATTGTGTTTTATTTATTGCCTCAAATTTAATCACTAAAGATTATGATCTAATGGACTTTTGCCACCCTGCTATTATTTTCTTGATAAATTTTGATAAAAAAAATGAGATTGAGTTGCTAAAAACTCTCAAAAATTATATTTTTTATACGAATTCCCCTAACAAAGCTGCAAAAGTTTTATGTATACATCGTAATACTTTATTTTATAGGATTAATAAAATAAAAGATATGACCGGAATTAAACTGGATAATGCAACAGAGATATGTAAAACATATCTTTCAATTAAGTTACTTGAGATAAATGGTATTCTCGATTTTTTGTTAGTCTGAGGGGGTATGCTAAAAAGCTAACATTTTTTGAGATTAATTACTCAGATAATGTTAGCTTTTTTAGTTTAGAGTTTATTTTTCTTATTGTGATTATTTTAAAATTTGGAACTAAATCAGAATTCTTTTTAAAACATAGCTTTTAATGAAACTCCTATTTTGTAGTCCTCTTGCTTATCCTGTCCTATTCCGTATTCCCCTGTTATGTATATTCCATAAGTTTCCTTTAATTCCACTCCTGCATATCCACTTGTTTTTATTCTTCCTTTATCTTCTGCTGCCTTGGCTAGTTCATGATATCCATCTTCTATTGATGTTAAACTTGCCTTTTCCTGGTTATTCATATTTCCTAATTCATATTCATAACCTACTCCTATGTTTCCTTTTAGTTTCCAACTTGATGTTACTCCAAATTCTTTTTCTCCATCTAATCTAACTCCTATATTAGGTTTTACACTGTAAGCGTCATTACTATCCACTTTCAAGCTTTCTGCTCCACCCTTTTCCTCAAAACTTGGATGCATCATATACCCTAATTCCAATCCTACATAAGGTGTTATTTTTGCATTTTTATTTATTTCTAACTCTTTCCCTAATTCATTTAATGAACTTACTCCATACACATTATAATTTGAATTCAAGTCTGACTTTGTTCCACTTGACCAATCTACGCTTCTATCCACATCATGAAAACTTACTCTTCCTAATAAGTCATTTTTTATATTCCAACCATTTACGCTATACTTATTATGTAATCCTATTTGAATTGTGTCTGCCTGATCTTCATTATTTGTATCTTTCATTTGAAAATCTGTTCTTGTGTAACCTAATGAATATCCAAATTTATGTCTATATGTTCTCTCCACTTCCCTAAGTACTAGCACTCCAGTAGTTTCATAATCATATGATTCTACTCCGCTTGTATTCTCTTTTGTACTTCCTTTTCCTGCTATTATATTTACTTTTACATTTTCTTTTGTATTATTTTCTGAATTTTGTAATATATTTAAAGCATTATTAAATACTTCATTTATATTTTGTTCTCTTTGATTTATATTGGCATACATATTTCCAGAAAGCTGTTCCATACTTCTGTCAAAATCTTTGATATTATCAATTAAATCTAACTTATCGTATAGCACTAAAGCATCACCTGTTGCATTTAAATATTTATTTTCAATATTTTTAGCAAAACTATCATACCAAAGTCCCTCTGTAAATTGATCATAATTTATTTTTTCCATCCATATATCTACTTTACCACTAGAATTTATATTTGGTATTGCATCGAATGTCAATGATCCACTTTTTAATGTTAGTTCTCCTGAATTAAGTCCTCCGTCTGGTGTCATAGGATCAAATACATTTTCAAATTTATAAACCCTTGCATTTGTTCCCTGAGTAAATAATGGATCTAACTTCACTGCTTTTGTACCAAAATCAAACTCTGGAGCTATTATTTGCACTGAATTTGTTAATAAAAATCCTGCATTTATGTCTTCCATGCTATAATCATCTTGAGTTATTTCTTCTATTGTCGGTACTCTAAAACTGTTTAAGTCTGCTTTTATTATTAAATTTAAACCATTCAAGTCAAACTTTTCATCTACTTTTATCACTCCTGCATTAATTATGCTTGGAATTTCATATTGTGCGTCTCCAGTACCAATCTGTGTAGAGTTTATTGTCCCAAAAGCTACTTCTATCTTTCCATAGTTTTCTAATGTTGATCCACCTGAAAGTTGAATTCCTGTACTACTATTTCCATTTATATATATAGCTCCAGTTTTTTCATTAATTATAGCTGAATTCAAAGAAGCATAAATTCCCATACTATTACTTCCATTTACAGTTATGTTTCCGGAATTGGAAATTTTTGAACCTAATGTTGCTGCTATTCCTATTGACTTATCACCAGATAAAGTTATGTCTCCTGAGTTTTCAAGCGTTCCTTTTACTGTATAAATACCTACTGCTCCATTTGCATTTGAAGTAATATTTCCACTATTTAGAGCTTTGTTTGAATTATTTTCTACGTATAATCCAAATGCATCAGCACCCATCTCTATTTTTCCTGTATTTTTAAAATCTATAGAGTCTTGATTATATATTCCTACTGAATAAAAATTTTTTGTGGGATCTTTAGCATCTATTATTAATGAATCTCCTACTTTTACATCTCCACTGTTATCTACACTCACACTTTTTGTATAGATTCCTATGTTGGCAATACCACTATTCCCAGTTATCTCTGCTTTATTTACAAGGTTTCCACCATTCTCCATATAGAAAGCTATTGAATTAGATGCATTCATTTTTATATCTGCACCTATATCATTAAACACTGAACTACCATTATTAGAATACAATAATACACTATTTTCACCTAATACAGACTTATTTCTATTTATTAGATTTGAGTTATCTAAAATAATTCCATAATTATTTTGAGCAATATCTAACTCCATATTATTATCAATTATAGCTCCTGTTTTTCCATAAATACCTACTTCATCTAAATCATCGACATTTAGCTTACCAGCATTTAAATTTACTCTTCCAGATACTGTATAAACATCTACTCCTCCAGAGCCTGTTTTTATGTCTCCTGATAGATGGTTTACTGTCCCGCCATTATTATATAATCCTACTGATTTTGACCCACCTGTAATATCTGCTGAATTAGTTATTATTCCATTAATATTATTATTAAAAATTGCTACTCCTGAATCTCCTACTAATATTTCCCTACTATTATTTATAGTGTGAATCTGTGTACTGTTATCATATATTCCTACCGATTCATTACCAGATAAGTCTATTTTTCCTGTATTATTTATCTCTGACAGTTCTGCCCCATCAAGAAATAAACCTACCACATTATTTCCACTACTTAATATGTTACCACTATTTGTCAATTTATCCCCATCTTTTAGATAAAGACCTGTGGAATTAGATCCAATAGAAATATCTCCTGTATTTTCCACATTTGTTCCTATACCAATTCCATATAATCCTGCTGAATATTCTCCAAGACTAATAGTTCCTGTATTTAAAGCTGAAGCCCCGTTTTTTACATAAAGACCAACTGAATTATCACCAAATGATATCTCACCTTTATTTGTAGCCTCATTAGTAACAGGTACACCATTAATATTTGTTAAACCCGAATATTGACCATCTAATGCAATAGCTACTAAATTTGAATTATTGGATATTAATTGGGAATTTATATCCAATAATACAGCTGAATTAAGTCCAGATATAAAGACTCCTCCCTGACCTAATGACGCTACTGAATTATAATATGAAGTAAGACCACTTAAATTCTGGAATGTATAACTAGAATCCATTGTTGATAAAATATTGAAATTCTGATTGAAAGTACCTGTATTTAATAAATTAAATACTGTGATATCTTTCCCATCTATATTAATATTTCCTGTTCCTGTAAAATTACTTGTTCCTTCAAGATAAAATCCTACTGCCTTATCTCCAATTAAATTTAATTCTAGATTATCTAAATTTATTGTGGAATCTTTTCCATAAATCCCTACTCCATTTTCTCCTACAGATATTTTTCCTGAATCACTCCATCCTCCGTAGATATTTGAATTAATTCCATAAACTCCTATTCCACCATTTGAAGAACTTACATCTATATCCGAACTACTATTTAATATTAAATCCATATATCCATATGATGTATTATTATTTGCAAAAATTCCTATTGATTTATTTCCACCATTTGATATTATCGCTCCATTATTCTCTATTGTAGAATATGAAGAATTATATGGATTATCCTCTGGATCAAGATATGTTGTATTGTATATTCCTATTCCATTATCCTTTATTCTTATTTCTCCTGTATTACTATTATACCCACTTACTTCGTACATTCCTATTCCATTGTTTCCTGCTACATCTATTATTCCTGTATTTTCACTATATCCTCTTTTATTATATATCCCAATTGAAGAATTACCTTTTAAGTCTATTGTTCCGCCATTGGAAGCACTACTTGTAGGTTCATTATATC
The DNA here is from genome assembly GCA_018058425.1 of Sebaldella sp. Classification (GTDB taxonomy): domain Bacteria; phylum Fusobacteriota; class Fusobacteriia; order Fusobacteriales; family Leptotrichiaceae; genus Sebaldella. Next base: position 22,543 of record JAGOZX010000025.1, on the reverse strand, counting down.
TTGCTGATTGGGCTATTCCTACCAGAGAGTCCTCTGTTCCAGTTACTTTTATGCCACTTTGTATCGAAATAGATGACTGTCCTATTTCTAAATCTCTGTATGTCTTATCTCCATTTAAATTATTTTTATCTAGATCAGAATCCATGTCTACATTAACTAACCCATTAAAAACTTTTATTTTACCACTATCTCCTATAAAATTTATATTTGGAATACTTAAATTAGATAAATCTGATACATTGACTATTGCACGACCTATTGCCATTTTATAGCTGTTTTCATCTGTTGTAATATTCAGTTGTCCATTGCTTGTATCAACAATATTTGCAAAATATCCTGGAATATCAGCATTCCCCCAGTTTGCATCATAATAAAATCCTATTGCTCCATTTTTCAAATTTACATTTACTGTATCTTTTATTATAAATTTCCCTGATCTAGCCACTAACTTTTTGGTTGCTGTTTCATGATAAAATGCAAATGTATTATCTCCATTTGCTGTTATTTCTAGACTTCCTCCAGAAACTAATGGTGACAATTCTATATCTCCTGCTTTTGAATATAGAACCACTCCATTATTTCCATTAACTTCTAATTTATTAGCACTCACTTTTGACTGACTGACTACATATTCTGGGTAAAGACCTGTACTTCCATAAGTTCCATAAATAGCCACACCCATGTCATTATTTATTATAATATGGTCACTTTTAGATTCAGCTGTTCCTTTATTAAATACTCCAATTGCATTTTTACCATCCATATCTATACTTCCATTATTTATTATTGTTGCTCCTATAGATAAGGCTCCTAATCCCAAAGCGCCATAAGTGATTCCAGATTCTGTATAAGCAGAAGAATTATTTATTATACTAGCATTATTGATAATTTTAGAAGTTGGAATAAAATTCACTGGATTTATCTGTTGAGTGGCAAAAGTATACATAGCTTTTGCATTTTCTGTTATTTCTATCGGAGCATTATTAATAACTGTTGAAGCAGTGTCTGTGGTAACTATTGTATTCATTGTTCCTGTATCTATCACTCCTATTGAATTTTTCAGACTTTCATCCAGTATCAATGACTTACCTTGACTAAAATATTGTCCTGAAAAAAATGCACTAGACCTTGAATCAGGTCCAAATACTATACTTTCTACCATTTTATCACTTATTATATAATCATTACTTTGATCCACTTCGCTAGGAGATATAGCAATCCCCACTCCTATACGTCCATTTACAATTATATTTAAATTTTTTATATTATCTAAAGCATTCGTACTTCCAGAAGGGCCCATATATTTACTGACAGTTATTCCCTGATTTCTTTCGCCATTTAATGTCACTATTCCATTTGAACCATCCAAAATAACATTTGATGGAGCTTCAAAAACATAACCATAATAACTACGTATTAAAACACCATCATCATTTATACCATTAACATTTATATTACCAATCTTTACAATTGCTTTTCCACTTTCGCTATTATTATGCATTATTACTTGTATTCCTGTGGCATGGTAATTAAATGTTCCGGCACTATTAAGATTTATCGTTCCAGAATTAATCAAATTCCCGCTTACTGTTCCATTTTTTGTAGAAGAATTTAATTGTAGCGCTGTTCCAGTATCTGTTACAGTTATTATTCCTTTATTTTCTAATGTTGCAGTAACTCCTGAAATACTTGCTTGATTTCCTAAATCTAAATAAAGCCCAACCTTTTGCCTTGCAGTCGTAGTTGAAGCAGTTAAATCCAAGTTCCCTGTAAATTCTACTTTTCCATCAGATGTTATATAATAAGGTCTATAGCTTATAAAACCGTAGTTATTCGTTATATATGAAGGTGAGACTATAGTTCTAAGTTCCCAATCTCCATTAACCGTGTAATTTCCATTGTTTCCTATATTCATAACTGAAAATGTATCTGTAACTGGACTACCATATGTATAAGAAGCTGGTGTATTACCTGTCACTGCTCCATTATTATAGGAAGTCACTCCTGTTGCGTTAAGAGTTCCACTACTATTTATTTCAAATAATGTTTTTCCCACCGAACTTACATTTAGATTTTCATAGATTGTCGATCCAGATGTATTGTATTGAACATTGTTAGTATTTGTTCCAATTTGTGAATAAGCTTCTCCTGCAAAACTACTTATAAAACTAGAATATAATTGAATGCTACTTGGAATTTCCATAGGTGTAAAACTGAAACTGGGTTCATCTACCGTTGGTGCTATGATATTACTTTTATTTAAATTTATCACAGGCTCTGATGGAGAAATGACATTTAAATCGATTTTATTTATTGTTTTCCCCTTAATAGGTATTATAACTCCTAAATCAATTATTTTTCCGTCACTTTCAACAAAAGGAATATCCCTCTCTTTTCTATTCCCTCCCCTGTCTAAATGATTATAGAAACCAGTAAAAAATATCTGCCATTCTAAAAATTCAGGCTTTACAATGTAATCACTTTGTAAATATAGGTCTTTTAATTCTTGATTTCTTTTATTTAACACATCTTGAATTAGTTTATAGTTACTTTCATTTGATTTACCTGTTTCTATATTTTTTGTCATATTAGTATACAGTTTATTGTACTTTACATTTGCTTGGTTTATTGTACCAGCAAATGATGTTGCTAAAGAATTTAATGCTAAAAACATTAATAATTTTTTATTTCTTCTCACTTTATATCCTTCTTTCTATTTTTTTACTTTTAATTTTTATAATCTCTTTCTTTCTAAGATTGTTTATTCATTCTAAAAATTAATTATATAGTTTACACCTAGACTTGTCAACATGTTTTTGAGTGGTTAGTCTGTGTGGATTCGTCCAAATTTAGATTAATTTCATTCTTTAATTTTTCTTCATATTCTATTGAACACAAATAACCTAATTTCTCCTAGATTCTCTTCCTATTATACCATGATTTTATATATTCAAATATCCCTATTCTTAATTTCTTCCAAATTTTTAAACTTTTTATGATGAACATACTGCTTCTTCAATATTGCATGAAATGACTCTATACACGTATTATCATACGGATTACCTTTTCTACTATATGATAATTCCAAATTATATTCTTTACTTAAATATTGACTCCCTCTATCTGTATGAATTATCGTCTCTCATGTAAGACACCATTTTTCATTCAATTTTTCTGTACTAAAATCCCTTTTTAATTTATTCTCTATTTTCCCTCTTTCTTCTACATTATTTCTATGTACTTTATACTTTTTTACTATTATTGAAAATAGTCTATTTTCTCTTATTAATCTTTTTACTCTTTTTAGATTTACTTCTAATCTTAGTTTTCTTAACTCTGTATGGACTTTCTTGGCTCCATATCTTTTATCACTTTTTAGCATATTAATGTTATTTGTTCTAATAATATCTCATTTTCTATTGCCCGCTGATTTTTCTTTTTGGTTATAATAATAACTGCTTTTTGACACTTCCAATATTCTTAATAGCTTTCTTTTGCTATACTTTTTTGATAATTTTTCCACTATTTCAAATTTCTCTTTTAATTTCAGCGTTTCATTAATATGACTGTAGCCTTTTTAAAGATTTCTATCTCCTCTTCTTTTTCATTTAACTCTCTATCTTTTTCTTCCAGCAATTTCTTTAATTTCAAGATTTCTAAATAACTTGTTTCATCTTTATACTTCTCTTTTATTTCTTTTTTCTCTCGTGTTAACCATTCTCTTATTGTATTTGAGCTTACTCCATACTCTTGGGATAAATATTTTTTTCCTTGAAGGTACAATTCTACTATCATTTTCTTAAATTCTTCTGTATATCTTTTCCATTTTTATCACTCCCAATTTTTAGTTTAACACAACTTCACTTTTCTTCACTCTCGTTGTCCTAAAATTTGGGACCGATCCAATTTTAATTCTATAACCATCAAAAAAGAAGAGATTTCTCTCTCCCTTACTAAAATATATTATTTTAAACTATAGTTTAAAATTCAAACTGATAACCCACAGATAAAGTTAGTTTTCTTATATCAAACTTATAATCATCACTGTATCCTTCTACATCCTCATAGTTATAGACTTTTTGCTCAGCCTTTGACTGAGTAATATCATATGTTAAATCAATTAAAAAGTTTTTATATTCTACTCCTAATCCAAAACCATAGTACATTCCATTGTCTATGTCTGAATTATATTCTTCCACTAATTTTCCAGTATATATATTGTTTAATTTTACATTTGTATCACCTGAGTTGATAGAGTAACCTAAATTTACTTTCACATATGGTGTAAAATCTGTAATATTTTTAAAATTATATCTTGCTGTTAAATATAATGGAATACTTGTTAAACTCCCAGAATCATAACTGTAATTTATATTTTCTGATTCTACTCTTCTGTTACCTGGTTGATCTATATCACTTAGTCTGTACTCTATTCCTGCACCTATTTGAAAATTAGTTAAAATTTCTCTTCTGTACTCTATACCTAAATTAAATCCATTTTCTACAAACTTATCTAAGTCATACTCAGAATACACATCATTATCAAAATTAGTGGAACTAGACAGATCATACCCTCCCCTTACTTCAATTACATTTTTTTCTGCTAAAGCAAGAGTACTTAAAGTTAATATTGATACCAATAAAAATATTTTTTTCATTTTCTACCTCCTAAAAAATCTACGTGCTTTATTAAACACATGAGACAACTATTCTACCACATCAAAAAGCTAATTGTAAATAGTCAATTTAATTTTTTTTATGTATAAATTTATATCCTTATTATTAGTTATACCAATTTTAAATTTTTATTTTTATATAATATTTTTTGATTTTTTTAAGAATAATCATAGATTCTATATTATACAGCTTTCTTAGTAAGAGAATTTAAAATCATCTGAATTATAAAAAACACTTTTCCTTATTTAACATCTAGATCATCATAAATATTTTTCTCTACCCAATACCCAACAAATAAAATCTACCACATAAAAAACTTCTCTATAACTTGCATAATTCACAACACCAAAACATCTTCGAATAACAATAAAATAAGATGGAAATCCCATTCTAAAACTTCTTCTAATGCTCTAAGAACAGAAAAAGGATTAATTAAGAGTATTCTAAGAATTTACTTATATAATTAACACATACCAATAAAAAGAATATTTTTCTTCATAACCCCCTTGTCGCTGACTTTATGTCAGCGGCATTTTTTATTTTTTAGGCTCATAATAAATTGACAAATTTACCTATGAATGATAAAATGTCCTGATGATTATCACATTTTCTTTTTTTTATTTAGGTAGGGTGCCTTATAGGTTTGCCTAAATCAAGAAAATGGATGACAAAAACCAAAAAAATTTAGGAGGAACAAAATGGCAGTAGTTTCAATGAAACAATTACTAGAAGTGGGAGCTCACTTTGGTCACCAAGCAAAAAGATGGAATCCAAAAATGAAGCCTTATATTTTTACAGAGAGAAATGGTATTCACATTTTAGACTTACACCAAACATTAGAATCAACAGAAAAAGCTTATAACTTCATAAGAGAAGTTAGCTCAAGAGGTGAAAAAGTACTTTTCGTAGGTACTAAAAAACAAGCACAAGATGCTATAAGAGACGAGGCTGTTAGAGCTGGCGGATTTTATGTTAACAATAGATGGCTTGGTGGTTTATTAACAAACTTAAATACTATCAAAACTAGAGTTAAAAGATTAAAAGACTTAGAAGAAATGGATCAAAATGGAACTTTAGATGAATCTTACACAAAAAAAGAAGCAGGACTTTTAAGAAAAGAAATGGCAAAACTTTCTAAAAACTTAGGTGGAATGAAAGAAATGAATAAAGTTCCAGGAGCTTTATTTGTAGTAGATATTAAAAAAGAGTTTTTAGCATTAGAAGAAGCTAAAAAATTAGGAATTCCAGTAGTAGCATTAATAGATACAAATGTAGATCCAGATCTAGTTACTTATAAGATCCCTGCAAATGATGATGCTATAAGATCAGTAAAACTATTCTCTGAAATAATGGCTAATGCAATTATAGAAGGAAATAATGGTCAAGAAGCTGCTGCAGCACAAACAGAAGATGCAATAGCAGTAGAAACAATAACTGAAAGTATCGTAGAAGCTACGACAGAAGAAGCGAAATAATAATTAATATATAATTTAAAGAAAATGGAGGAGTAGAAAATGGCAATTACTTCAGCTTTAATTAAGGAATTAAGAGAAAGAACTGGGGCAGGAATGCTTGATTGTAAAAAAGCCTTAGAAGAAAATAATGGCGATATAGAAAAATCAATCGACTGGTTAAGAGAAAAAGGAATAGCTAAAGCAGCTAAGAAATCAGGAAGAATCGCAGCAGAAGGATTAGTTTTTGGTGCTGTAACACCTGATAGAAAAAAAGGAGCAGTTTTAGAATTTAATTCTGAGACAGACTTTGTTGCTAAAAATGAAGAATTTAAAAGTTTTGGTGAAAAGCTAGTAGAATTATCTTTAAAACATGATGTTACAAGCGAAGATGAACTAAAAGCTTTAGATGTAGATGGAAAAACAGTTGATTTTGTACTTACAGAATTAATTGCAAAAATCGGTGAAAACATGAATCTTAGAAGAGTTAAAACAGTTAACACTACTGGATTTTTAGAAACTTATATTCACTTAGGTGGAAAAATTGGAGTATTATTAGACTTAAATGGTGAAGCTACTCCTGAAAATATTGAAAAAGCTAAAGGCGTTGCTATGCATATAGCCGCTATGGATCCTAAATACTTAGCTCCAGAAGAAGTTACTACAGATGACTTAGACAGAGAAAGAGAAATATCTAGAAAACAATTAGAAGAAGAAGGAAAACCAGCTAATATAATTGAAAAAATCTTAGATGGAAAAATGAGAAAATTCTACGAAGAAAATTGTTTAATAAAACAAAAATTTGTTAGAGATGATAGTGTTACTATAGAAGACTTTATCAAGCCTTTAACTATTAATGGATTTACTAGATTCAAAGTAGGAGAAGGAATAGAGAAAGACAGCGTTGATTTTGCCGCTGAAGTAGCTGCACAAATAGCAGGAAGTTAAAAAAATAGGGGTAGTTTACCCTTATTTTTTTGAGATATTTAGGAGGTTTTATGTTAAAATATAAAAGGATATTGTTAAAATTAAGTGGTGAAGCTCTTGCAGGAAATCAAAAATTTGGTATTTCAAATGATGTTCTTGATAACTTTGCAAGACAACTAAAAGAAGTTCATGACTTAGGTGTCGAACTAGCTATAGTTATTGGTGGAGGTAATATTTTTAGAGGATTAGCTGGCCAAGAGCAAGGTTTTGATCGTGCTACTGGTGATAGTTTAGGTATTTTAGCTACAATTATGAATGCTCTTGCACTTCAAAATGCTATAGAAAAAATAGGTGTTCCCACAAGAGTTTTAACTGCTGTTCAAATGCCTGAAATTGCAGAACCATACATAAGAAGAAGAGCAATAAGACATTTGGAAAAAGGAAGAATTATTATCCTAGCTGGTGGAACTGGAAACCCTTATTTTACTACTGATTCAGGCGGTGCATTAAGAGCTTTAGAAATCCATGCTGATATTTTAGCTAAAGGTACAAAAGTAAATGGTGTTTATGATAAGGATCCTGCTAAATTTGATGATGCAGTAAAATATGATAAAATTACTTTTGATGAGACATTATCAAAAGATTTAAAAGTAATGGATGCAGCAGCTTTATCTCTATGTAGAGAAAATGATTTACCTATTATTGTATTTAATATCTTAGAAGATGGAAATATAAAAAGAATGGTAAATGGTGAAGAAATAGGTACAATAGTAAATAATTAAATAAATATTTTATATATGGAAGGTGAAATTATCATGGAAGATGAAATTTTAAAAGAAACTGAAACAAAAATGACAAAAGCTTTAGAAAGTACAAAGGAAAAATTTTCTAGTATAAGAGCTGGAAGAGCTAATGTAACTATGTTAGATGGTATTACTATTGATGCTTATGGAACTCCATCTCCTTTATCACAAGTAGGAACTTTATCTGCTCCAGAAGCTAGATTATTAACAATTGACCCTTGGGATAAGTCTTTAATTCCAGCTATAGAAAAAGCAATACAACAGTCTAACCTTGGACTTAATCCTTCAAATGACGGAAAGCTTATTAGATTAGCTGTTCCTGAATTAACTGCTGAAAGAAGAAAAGAATATGTTAAAATTGTAAAAAAAGAAGCAGAAGATGGGAAAGTTGCAATTAGAAATATAAGAAAAGAAATAAACAATAAACTAAGAAAAATGGAAAAAGATGGTGAAATTACTGAAGATGAACTAAAATCAAATGAAGATAGTGTTCAAAAATTCACTGATAAATTCATCAAAAATATAGATGAAACTTTAGAAAAGAAAGAAGTTGAACTTACTACTGTATAGTTTTTATTTCTCATACTTTACAAAAGAGAACGCACAGATTTGGGCATTCTCTTTTTTATTATATATTTTTTTATAATTCTATTTAATGTACACGTCTGTATAAAAAATCTTATTCCCACCCTTTACAAACATCAACCCATTCTGTAAAGTGTGAATAAGTTTCTAGTTCACAAATCGTGACCTCAATTGCTGAATTACTGCTCCCACAAGCTGGAAATACAGTTCCAAATCTTTTTAATGATACATCTAGGTATACACTAACTCCTTCTGGGATATCAAAAGGGCATACTCCACCTATTTCATGATTGGTTAACTTCTTCACATCATCATTAGATAACATTTTTGCCTTAAATCCAAATTTTTGTTTATATTTTTGATTATCAATCTTCGTATCTCCAGCTGCAACAATTAGCAGTGCTCCATTATTCCCGTAAAATGACAAGGTTTTTGCAATATGTTCTGGTAGTGTACCTAGTGCATCTGCTGCCATTTGTACAGTTGCAGTAGATTCTTCCATTTCAATAATATTCTCATGCTTATCCCACTGCTTTAGATATTCACGAACACTTTCTATTGACATTAATAAAATACCTCCTAAATTCTATTAGTAAATAGTAATTTATAATACATAAATTTTTTTATTTATTCCTACTATTTCAAAAAATTCCATTAAAAAAATAATTATTTTTATTATATCATAAAATAATTTATCTTTTTATCTAAATTCAATATTTTTCAATTCCTTAATAAAAACTGCCTTATTAAATATATATTTAACAACATTCAATCTTACTTTCTTTTTTAAAATACGCCCTATTATTATCACTATACTAAAATAAAGTGTTGATTATAGTGATTTATCGTGATAAAATCGTAATAAAAGCAAAAAGGAGATAGGTATGCCGCACATTAGAATAAGAGGTATGGAAAAAACTAAAGTTAAAGAACTTACTATCGGGCTTTCTGAAGAATTAGGAAGCATTGCTGAATGTCCAGCTGATTGGTTTACTTTTGAACATATTGAAACTAATTTTTTTTATGATGGTAAAGAAGACGAAGGTCTTGTGTTCATAGAAGTATTATGGTTTGATAGAGATTCAGAAGCAAGAGATAAAATCGCTGCTCTATTCACAGAAAAAGAAAAAAAAATAACAGAGAAAATTGTAACAATTGTATTTATACCGTTAAAAGAGAATATGTATTATGAAGATGGGGTACACTTTTAGTGTTCCCCTTTTATATTTTCTATTATTTTATGTTTCTTTTTCTTCACATTCACATATACTCAAAATAAAACCTAATTACAACGCATTTATTACACGCTTTCCTAAAAAAACCAATATTAAATTCAAATAATACCCTTACTTCTCGTTCATAAAATAATACTTTATTTATTTAACTTAAAATATTTCTCTTATAACACCTAAATTAATTAGAAAAAACTATCTATATATGTTAGAATATGTAATAAAGATTTGTGAGGATTATAGATGGATAAAAATATACCGAAACATGTTGCTGTTATTATGGACGGCAATGGAAGATGGGCCAAAAAACGTGGCCTTTTACGAGTTGAAGGACATAGAAGGGGTGCAGATACATTAGAAAAGATTTTACGGCATTCAGTAACTCGTAAAATCCAAAATCTTACTGTTTATGCATTTTCTACAGAAAATTGGAAAAGGCCTAAAGCAGAAGTTTCTGCCTTAATGAAACTCTTTTCAAAATATCTTGATTCTAAAAAAGATGAATTAAAAAAGCAAGGTGTTCGATTAGTTGTTTCTGGCTCTAAGGAAGGAATAAATGAAAAATTATTAAAGAAAATAAAAGAAACCGAAGAGTATTTATCAGATTGTAATACACTAACTTTTAATATTGCATTCAACTATGGTGGAAGAAAAGAAATAATTGATGGTATAAATAAATTATTAAAAGAAGAAAAAAATGAAGTTACTGAAGAAGATTTTAGAAATTATTTATACCAACCTGATATTCCAGACCCAGAATTAGTGATACGAACTAGTGGGGAATTTCGGGTAAGTAACTTTTTATTATGGGAAGTTGCATATTCTGAATTTTATATCACTGATGTTTTTTGGCCTGACTTTGATGAAGATGAATATGACAAAGCCCTTGAGTGGTTTAATAACAGAGAACGACGATTTGGAGGAGTCAATGCTAAAATCAATACTAAGTAGAACAATTGTTATCATCTTATTTGTCCCTCTTCTTATTTGGGTTTTTTTAAAAGGTGACATTACATTCCTAATTTTTACAGAAATTATAATAGGAATGTCTGTATTTGAATTTTATAAAATGTTAAAAGATAAAGGATTTGAGGTAGCCAGCAGGATTGGACTGTTTTTATCACTACTGCTCCCTATTTTAGTTTATCTAAGAGATAAAGTATTATTTTCCTATGATTTTTTAGGTCTAAAAGGCGACTTTATAGTAAAATTTGATATCGGTGGCTTTGTCGTTTTTGCTCTTATGTTAATAGCAGCAAGACAAATCTTAAAAGTCAAAATAAATGGAGCTATGGCAGAAATTTCGTATACTTTATTTGGAATTATTTACATTTCTTATTTTTTCTCATATATTTTATTAATAAGAAATGATTTACCAAGAGGAAATACAATTGTACTAATGGCCTTTATACTGATTTGGACTTGTGATATAGCGGCATATTTAGTAGGAATAACAATTGGAGGAAAAATAATAAAAAGAAGACTTGCACCTGAAATAAGTCCAAAAAAATCATTTGAAGGAGCAATTGGAGGAATTATAGGAGCATTTATAGTTGCTTTAAACTTTGATTATTTCTTTTCATTTTTTGCAACTATAATTTGTAAGCATTTTACTTTTATAGAACAATGCAGCATTCATTCTCATATTACTTTTACAAAATTTGAAGCTCTAATGTTTGCTTTAACGATTGCTCTATTTGCTGAACTTGGTGATTTAGTGGAATCTAAAATAAAAAGAGAATTTGAAATAAAAGATTCAGGTAATTTATTATTGGGACATGGAGGATTTTTAGATAGATTTGATAGTGCTTTATTTGTTCTACCAGTAGTTTATTATTTTGTAAAATATTTTTTTAATTAGGAGTGAAAATGCAAAAAAACATTTCGATACTTGGAGCTACAGGCAGTATTGGTATAAATGCTCTTACTGTTATCAGAGAAAATACTGATAAATTTAATATTACTGCATTAACTGCGGATAAAAACTGGAAATCTTTAATTGAATTAATTGAGGAATTTAAACCCAAATATGTTTCTATTGGAACTCAGGAAGGTTATCTTGCTATAAAAGAAAGATTTCCAAATATAAATATTTTTATTGGAAATGAAGGACTTAAAACTATAGGCCAACTAGATGAAACTGATATTCTCTTAACTGCTGTTTCTGGTTCTGTTGGTTTAGAATCTACTATAGAGGCAATAAAAAAAGAAAAAATCATAGCACTAGCTAATAAAGAAACTATGGTTGCTGGTGGTTATCTAATAAGAGAATTATTAAAAAAATATAAGGCTACAATAATTCCTGTGGATAGCGAACACAGCGCTATTTTTCAATCTTTAAAATCTGGAAATCATGAAGAAATAGAAAGAATAATTCTCACTGCTTCTGGTGGACCCTTTAGAGGAAAAGACTTAGACTTTCTAAAAAATGTCACTTTGGAACAAGCTTTAAAGCATCCAAACTGGAGTATGGGAGCCAAAATAACTATAGATTCATCAACACTTGTTAATAAAGGTTTAGAAGTAATAGAAGCTCACCATCTTTTTGATGTTGATTATGATAAAATTGATGTAATTGTTCATCCTCAAAGTGTTATACATTCTATGGTGGAATTTATAGATAAGTCTATTATTGCACAAATGGGAGTTCCAGATATGAAAACTCCTATCCTTTTAGCTTTTACATACCCTAATAGAATTGAGAATACTTTACTTCCAAAATTTGATTTTATGAAATATAGTAACTTAACCTTTGAAAAAGTTGATTTTGAAGTATTTAATGGCTTAAAATTGGCATATGAAGCAGGAAAGCTTGGTTCTTCCTTCCCTATTGTTTATAATGCCGCCAATGAAGCTGCTGTTGATTTATTTTTAAAAAAGAAAATTTCTTACTTGGATATTTGTAAAATAATTGAAGGTAAAATAGAAAAACATAATAAAATGAGCGCGCTTGACTTAGATGTCATAATAAAACTAGATAAAGAGACAAAAGAAAGTATTTATAACTTATACTAAACTATAGTGGTGATAATATGAAAGGTAAAATATTTACAGCTTTATTTTTATTGTTCTTTGTAACATTTTCAGATGATTCAGCTGAAGAACTTTTTAATACTGCTCTAAAGTACCAAAAAAATGGTCAAACTGACCTTGCTGAACAATATTACAAGTCTTCTTTAACAAAAAAAAGTGACAAAGATACAATGTATAATTTAGCAATTATTTATGAAAATCAAAAAAAGTATTCTGATGCCGAAAAATACTACAAAATGGCTTATGATAACGGACTAACTAAGGCTGCTTATAATCTTGGATATACCTATTCAAAGCTTAACAAAAAAGACTTATCAGAAAAATATTATCTTCTTTCAATATCTCAAGAAAATAATATTGATGCTATGTATAATTTAGGTATTCTTTATAATAACCAAAATAAAAAACCAGATGCCATAAAATATTTTAAAATGGCTGCTGACAAAGGGGATAATGACGCAGCATATAATTTAGGTCTTATCTATGATGAGATTGGAACTTTTGATTTAGCTGAAATTTACTATAAAAAAGCTGCTAATAATGGTAATCAAAATGCTATGTATAACTTAGCTATCTTATATGAAAAACAAAATAAATTACAGGACTCTCTAAAATATTATGAAAATGCCTATAATAAAAATTTTGATCCAAAAATACTTTATAAACTAGGTTTATTAAATGATATTTTAGGAAATACTGTAAATGCTGAAAAATATTATAAACTTGCTATTGAAAAAAGCTCTGATACTGACTCTATGTATAACTTAGCGCTATTATATACTAAACAGCAAAAATATGACTCAGCTGAAAAATATTTTCTTCAAGTTTATGAAAAAACAAAGACTGGAAAAATAGCTAACAGTTTAGGTAATATATATGAACAACAACAAAAATATGATTTAGCTGAAAAATACTATAATATTGCAGCTAATGCAGGAGAAAGCGATGCTTTCTATAACCTTGCAATGCTCTATCAATCTCAAGGTAAATATGATACAGCACAAAAATACCTGGCTAATGCTGCTGAAAAAACAAAGGATCCTAATATTTATTACAATTTAGCTTTGTCATTTGATAAAGCTAAAAATAAAGATGAAGCTGAAAAATATTATCTAAAAACTATTGAGCTTTCAACTACTTCAACTGGTAGTTTATCAGACTTATCGCTAAGAGCAATGAATAATTTAGGCCTTCTTTATTATGATGAAAATAAAAAAACTGATGCTGTTAAATATCTAAAAAATGCTGTAGATAATGGCTACATAGATGCAGCTTATGATTTAGGACTAATATACAGCCAGCTTGGTGATAAGACTAATGCTGAAAACTATTTAAAAATTGCTGTGGAAAAAGCTAAAAATGACCGTGCTCTTTATAACTTAGGTACAATTTACTATGATCAAGGTAAGATGGATCTTGCAAAAAAATACTTAAAAATGGCTGCTGATAAAGGAGATAAAGACGCTAAGTTAATGCTAGACGGAATGTAGTTATGTTATAAATTGGTATTTATACTTTAAATTTAGAGTATAGGTACCATTTATTTTTATAAAATTATTTCAAAAAAGGAGGATACTTTGGCGTATACTGAATTCAATCCATCTAAAAAATTGAAACATATAATTGATAAATTTTGGCTTTCTGATAGTCATACAGATACTGACACTTCAAGAATATTTCCTGACTGTTCTATGGATATAATTTTTAATTTAGGAGATAGCTACTTCTCAAAAGATAGTTTTGAAAATAAAATTTATAATAATGAAATTATTCTCACTGGTATGATGACAAGTTTTTCAGATGTCTTTATTAATAAGAATACAAAAATTTTTGGTGTAAGATTTAAACCACTTGGATTAAATTATTTTATTAATTTTAACTTTAATAGTATCAAAAATAATGTTATTAAAATAAATGATGTCCTCCCTAATTACTGGTTTGAACTATTTCAAAATGTTTTTCTCTTTAAGGATATTACAGAGATTATAGAGAGCTTTGAAGATTCTATAACAAGAATTCTTACCTTTAATAACAGATCAGTGGATAATGATATACAGGTATTTCTGAGTAATAGTCGAAGATATAATAATTCTTCTGTAAATAGTGCAATTAAAAATATATACACTACTCAAAGACAACTAGAAATTAAATTTAAAAAAGAAATTGGGATTAGTATGAAGGAATTTATTAATATTAAACGTTTTAAAAAGATAAAAGAAAGTTTAAAAAGCTCAAATAAATCTCTTACAGAGATAGCTGTAGAAAATGGCTATTATGACTCTTCTCATTTTTGTAAAGAAGTAAAAAAGTATACAGGTTATACACCAAAAAAACTCAAATAAATTCGTTTTTTTACAATTTTTTATTTTTGGAATATGCTATAAATAGTTATAAACTAAAATCTTAGGAGGTTCAATTTATGAAGTTAGAATCACTAACACCAAATTTAATGGTAAAAAATGTGAATGAAAGTATTAATTTTTACACTTCTTATTTAGGTTTCAC
This sequence comes from Sebaldella sp., assembly GCA_018058425.1. Lineage (GTDB taxonomy): Bacteria > Fusobacteriota > Fusobacteriia > Fusobacteriales > Leptotrichiaceae > Sebaldella. Next base: position 7,330 of record JAGOZX010000025.1, on the reverse strand, counting down.
TCTTTTACAGACTGTTCCTGAAAATGGAGATTTTGAATGGGGATTTGTACAAAAAGACAATGTTCACATTATGTTTCAAAGAGAAGATAGTATAAGAGAAGAGTATCCAGAATTAGAAAAACAACTGTCAGGAGGAGCTCTCACATTTTATATAAAAATTACTGACTTGCTAAAATTCTATGAAAAAATAAAAACTAGTGTAAAGATTGTGCATAATTTACATAAAACACCCTATGGTGCCAATGAATTTTCTATACTTGATCCTGATGGATTTATTCTAGTTTTCTCTGATATTTTAGAATAAAAAATTAGTTTCCTACTATGTAAAATCTTCATTTCATACAAATGATAAAAAATTACTAAGAAGTTATTTGAAAAACTTATGAACTAATATTTTTTAACTTTTGCTCTTTTTCAATAACTTCTTAAGTAAGTTTCTTTCATATTATTTAGTTTCCATTTGCAGTATCTTTTTTATCTCATCTTCTGAAGAATTTTCTTTTAATTTTTTAAATATTAATTTCAAAACTTTAATATCATTAATTTTATTCACTTTAGTAAGTAAAACTTTTGGGATTTTATTATATTTTATTTCTGCTAAAACTTCTATTTTTCCTTTCAGCTTCCTTGTTGTTTCACCTGCTATTTTCCCATCATTAAATAATTCATGTGCAAGACCCATAGCTAACTCTCCTCTCTCCCTATTTAGTTTCTTTAAATCTTCTATTTTTAGCTTATACTCTATTTTTTTAAATAATAAATCATGAGGATTACTAACCCCTATTCCCATTTCTCCCCCTTTTTTTATTTCCCCAAAATCATCATACCACATTTTATCTTAAAAATAAATAACCAAAATTTAATGTATATTACATATAAAAAACAGTGTTTTTTATGCATCTATCAGAGTATATTTATATTTTAATATATTATTTTTAAGAAAAAAATAAACTTAGTCCTTAAATATTGAAAAATAAAGTAACTAAGAGAATAGAAATCTAAAATAGTGAAACAACTTAATAAATAAAAAATATTTAAAAAATCAAAATATTTCTTATTTTGACTTTTGGTATTTAACAAGGTATGCTAAAATGTATTTATTATTAATACAAATATACAATAAAAAAGGAGATACAAATATGGGTAAATTAATTATCATAGAAGGCAGTGATGGTAGTGGAAAAGAAACACAAACAAACTTATTATTCGAAAAACTTAAAAATAGAAATTTAAATATTAGAAAAATTTCATTTCCAAACTATAAAAGTCCTGCTTCTGAACCTTTAAAAATGTATCTATTAGGGGAATTTGGTACTAATGTAAATGATGTTAATACTTTTGCTGCTTCTACATTTTTTGCAGTAGACAGATATGCGTCATACAAACAAGACTGGGAACAATTTTACAATGATGGTGGTCTTATAATAAGTGATAGATATACTACTTCTAATATGGTTCATCAAGCATCCAAAATAGAAGATGAGCAAGAAAAAAATGAATATTTAAAATGGCTTATTGATTTAGAATGGAATAAACTCGCTCTACCCACACCAGATGCTGTAATTTTTTTAGATGTTTCTCCAGAACTTAGTCAAAAACTAATGAGTGACAGAAAAAACAAAATAACTGGTGAAGAAAAAAAAGATATTCATGAAAACAATAAAGAATACTTAAAAAATTCATATAATAGTGCAATTAAATTAGCTAAGAAATTTGGTTGGATAATTGTTTCATGTGAAACTGATGGAAATCTTAAAAGCATAGAGGAGATTAACCAAGATATTTTAAATAAATTGTCTAAAGAAGGAGTACTATAATGAATAGAATAAAAATTTTAGATGAAAGTGTTTCAAATATAATTGCTGCTGGCGAAGTAGTAGAAAATCCAGCCTCAATGATAAAGGAATTAGTAGAAAACTCTCTAGATGCAGGATCTACTTCCATTAAGATAGAAGTTTTTAATGGGGGTAAAGATGTAAAAATAATTGATAATGGTTCTGGAATGGAGAAAAATGATATTATGCTATCCATTGAAAGACATGCAACTTCTAAAACATCTTCTAAAGATGATATTTTTAACCTTGTAACATATGGGTTTCGTGGAGAGGCTTTATCTTCTATTTCTTCTGTATCTAAAACAAGTATTTCAAGTAAGACAAATGAATCTAAAGTGGGATATAAAATGAATTCTTATGGCGGTTCAATTAGAAATGTGGAAGAAGTATCCAAAAATACTGGTACAGAAATTGAAATTAGAGATCTTTTTTATAATACTCCTGCAAGAAAGAAATTTTTAAGAAAAGAGACTACTGAATATAATAAAATAAGAGATATTGTACTTAAAGAAGCTCTTGTAAACCATGATGTTTCATTTACTTTAGTTTTTGATGATAAGCCAAGTATTAAAACTAGCGGTAAAGGAATTGATAACACTATTTTAGAATTATTTGGAAAAACTATACTTAAAAATCTAAAGAAATTTGAACATGGTTATCTTGGTTCTGTGGAAATTTTGAGAAGTTCTAAAGATTATATCTTCACTTATATTAACAAAAGATATGTGAAGTCTAATACCATAGAGAGAGCTGTTATTGATGGATATTATACAAAATTAATGAAAGGAAAGTATCCTTTTGCAATTATTTTCTTAGATGTAGATCCTAAAGAAATAGATGTAAATGTACATCCTTCTAAAAAAATAGTAAAATTTTCTAATGATAAAATTATTTATAGTAAAATCAAAACTGCTATGACTGACTTCTTTTATTTAGAAGAAAGACAAGAATGGCAACCAAATTTAGACTTGCTAAAGCAAAATGTAAATGTTCAAAGTAATAGTGAGGATAAGGTGGATGATTTGTTTACTGATGAGGTTTTAAAAGGCGACAATAAGCAGTTTTTTAGCTTAGAAACTCTAGATAATAGAAAGATCGAGCCAAAACCTGTTGCTTCTTTTGTAAAAGAAGAAGTTCAATCATCAGAAAATAAAACTCCTGATTTTGAAATTATTGAAGATGTGGCCAGCAACTATAATGTAGAAAATATAGCACCTATCACTGATCATCGTGAGATTAAAATAGAAAATAATATTCAAGAACATAAGAAAAATTATAAAGTAATTGGTCAACTTTTTAATATGTATATTTTAGTTCAAAATGATGGGCTTTTAGAAATCTATGATCAACATATTATCCACGAACGAATTTTATATGAAGAATTAAAAGATAAATTTTATAGTAAAAAACTAGAATCTCAGCCTCTACTTGTTCCACAAAAAATTGAGCTTACATCCGTTGATAAAAATATTGTTATGGATAATATTGATCTTTTTCATGATTTTGGTTTTGATATTGACGAGTTTGGTGAAAATGAGCTTCTTTTAAGAGCTGTTCCTACATTTGATTTTAGAGATAATATTACTAATATTTTTATGAATTTAATTTCTGATATAAAAAATGATGTAGATATAAAAGACTTAAGAGAGCGGGTAATTGTTTCTATGTCTTGCAAAGGTGCCATAAAAGCTGGGCAAAAAATGGATTTAGAAGAAATGAAAGTGTTTGTAGATAGGCTTCACGAAGTAGGAAAGTACACTTGCCCCCATGGGAGACCAATAATTATAAATATTTCTAAAGATGAATTAGATAAAATGTTTGGTAGAAAAGGCTGATTTTTTTACCACTTCTTTTTTCTATGTTTATAATAAAAAAACTTGAAATTTTAAAAATTATTTTGACAAGAGGGAGAAAATATGCTAAAGATAAATATAACTTCTGTAGGAAAAATTAAAGATAGTTATATAAAAGAAGGAATATTAGAATTTAAGAAAAGGTTGCAAAAATTTTCTAATTTTAGTATTATAGAAATTCAAGAGGAAGATGAGAATAAAGGAAAAGAAAATGCTATTAACACTGAATCAAAAAAAATACTAGAATTCATAGGCAAAAAAGATGGTTTTAATATATTACTTGATATCAATGGTGTAAATTTGTCATCTCCTGAGATGGCAAAAAAAGTATTGGAAATTTCTAATCATACAAATAAAATTAATTTTATAATTGGTGGATCTAATGGGGTTAATGATGAAGTAAAAAAAGCTGTGGACTTTAAGCTTTCATTTTCAAGACTGACTTTTCCTCATCAGTTAATGAGACTAATATTAGCCGAACAGATATACCGTTGGGTTTCCATTAATAATAATATTAAATATCATAAATAAATTGGAGGGATTTTTTATATGTTTTCCGTTGGTGAAGAATTTGAAATTGTAATAGACGAAGTAAATGAATATTTTTCTTGTATCGCTAATTTAAATCTTAAAGGCAAGGAATATATAATTGCGGAAGATGAAGAAGGAACAAAAAGAGTTTTTTTATATGACTCTTTAGATGATGAAATAACAGTTCTTATGGATGAGGATGAAGAAGAAATTTTGACTGTTTGGGATGAAGAATATTATGGTGTAGATAAAAATTACATGTTTTGGAATGAAGAGTATGAAGAATATGACAAGGTTGAAAAAGAAGAATCAGACTATGATAATGATGATGTCCAAGAAGTCGATGAAATAGAAGAATCAGAGGAAGATTTGGAAGATTTTATCGAAAATCTTTTAGATTAATGAATATCAACTTATTAATAAAAAGCGTTGATATATTTGATCATAACTATGAAAAATCTTTTATTTCTGAAAAAATCCTTTTAAGTGACAAAATAGAGTATTCTTATTCAGATGAATATGGAGAATCTAAAATATTTGTTCATAAAAATTTTCTGGAAATTTTTAGAAAAGGTCAAATAAATTCCAAACAAATATTTAAGCTAGGAGAAATAACAAATTTTTTATATTTAACTGAAAATATGAAAAGTCAATTTTCTTTGAAGACTGATGTTTTAATAATATTAAACAAGAAAATTTACCTAGAATATGATATCATAGAGAAGAATGAAGTTATAAATAGTATAAAATTAGAAATAACAGAGTTATAAGAAAGGATATAGTTAAATATGAGTGAACAAATTAGTGAAAAATCAATTATTGGAGAAAAACTAAAAAAAGTAAAAGAGCTAAAAGAATTAGGAATAGAACCTTATGGAAGAAAATTCGAAAAATTAAATAATATAGACGAAATACTTCAATATGATGAAACTTCAGAGAAAACTTTTAAAACTGCAGGAAGAATTGTTGCCTTTAGAAGAATGGGGAAAAATGGATTTGGTCATATTCAAGATACCACAGGTAAAACTCAATATTATGTGAAAAAAGATGAGGTTGGAGAAGAGGCTTATGAAATTTATACAAAATTAGGTGTAGGGGATTTTATAGGAATCGAAGGGACTCTGTTTAAAACTCAAACTGGGGAACTAACTCTAAGAGCTAAATCTTTTGAAGTATTATCTAAAAATATTAGACCACTACCAGAAAAATTTCATGGCCTAACAGATGTCGAAACTAGATACAGACAAAGATATGTGGATTTAGTAATGAACGAAGAAGTAAAAAATACTTTTAAAGCTAGATTTCAAATACTAAGATTAACAAGAAACTTTTTAGAAAAAAAAGGATTTATAGAAGTTGAAACACCTATGTTACATCCTATTGCTGGTGGAGCTAGTGCAAGACCTTTTATTACTCACCATAATGCTCTTGACATGGACTTTTTTCTAAGAATTGCTCCTGAATTATATTTAAAGAGGCTTCTTGTTGGTGGATTTGAAAAAGTTTTTGAAATAAATAGAAGTTTTCGAAATGAAGGAACTTCAATAAAACATAATCCAGAGTTTACAATGTTAGAATTGTACCAAGCATATGCTGATTATGAAGATATTATGAACTTAACAGAAGAACTAATAAATTCTCTAGTAGTAGAATTACACGGACAAACTGAAATAGCTTACCAAGATGCTACAATTAATTTTGCTGCTCCTTGGAAAAGAATTAGAATGAAAGATATAGTAAAAGATACCACAGGTTATGATATTGATGCTATTACTAGCGATGAAGAAGCAGTAAAAAAAGCAAAAGAATTAGGTATTGAATTAGAAAAAGATAAAGTATACACTAAATACGGAATTTTAAATCTATTATTTGAAGATAAAGTAGAAAGCACATTGATGGATCCTACATTTATCACAGACTATCCTAAAGAAATTTCTCCTCTTTCTAAAAACAAAGAGGGTTCTGAGGACTTTGTTGATAGATTTGAGCTGTTTATTTATGGAAGAGAGCATGCTAATGCCTTTTCTGAATTAAATGATCCAGTGGAGCAAAAAAGTAGATTTGATGATCAAGAAAAAATGAAAGAAGCTGGAGATGACGAAGCTCATGAAACTGATCTTGATTATATAAGAGCTTTAGAATACGGAATGCCGCCAGCTGGTGGATTAGGAATAGGAATAGATAGATTAGTTATGCTTCTTACAAACTCTTTTTCTATAAGAGACGTTATTTTATTCCCTGCATTAAAAAAAGAAGATTTTGACTTATAAATTTATAAAAAGGCACTTTTGTGTCTTTTTTTTTCTGTATTTGTCTAGTTTCTTCCGATTCTTTAAAAGTTATAGAAAACATGATATAATTCATTAATTAAAAAACAAATATACTTTAAAATAAAGGAGTCACAAAACATGAAAAATGAACTTTTTACCAAAAAGTACTATCCACAAATTTTAAAAATGGATAAAAATGAGGAATGGAAATCTAAATTAAAAAACTTTTCTGGTTTTAATAAGACACCTATAGGGATTCTTTCAATATTATTTATGTTGTTTGGAGTAGGATTTGGTACTTTTATCTTATATGAATGGATAAAATATCCTCATTCAAAAACTTTGCTTATTTCTGGACTTATCTGCTATGGACTAGCACTTTTTGGATTTCTTCTTATGAAAAAATTTATAAGTAAAATAAAAAACTCATATCAAGAAAAAATTAAAAATGCAAAGCTTTCTCTTGCAGTTATGGTTACCGTTAATGAAAATTATCTAAATGAAAACCTCTCCCTGCCTTCTGCTTTCTTTTATACAAGTGATGAAAGTAAAAGACTTGATCTTAAATACTATAACAAAATGGAGGAAAAATTATCAAAGATAAGAAATGGAATTGTTAAAACAGCTGAAGAAAAAGAGTTTTCTAAAAAGCTTAATACACTTGAAAGTAAATTTGCAGCTTCTAATACTTTATTAGATGTTCCTAAATCTATCTCTGAAGTATCAGAAGCATATATATGGGCGGGAACTCTTTATAACCCCGCACCAAAAGATTATTTTAAAAATTATTCTAATACTATAATACCATTTTTATTAGTTCCAAAAAAGAAAAGTAAAAGAG
>JAGOZX010000024.1 GCA_018058425.1 Sebaldella sp. | reverse complement strand
AGTATTATTAGAGTTAAATAGTAGACCTAGAAAATGCTTAAATTACAACACACCACTAGAAGTACTACAATTATATTTATAGTTTCTTAATTATTTTAGTGGTGCATTTAATTTGACAATTCAAGAAATAAAATATACTTAGAAATATAGGATAGAAATAAGAAAGATTAACTAACATTGACAAATACTATCTATAAGGTTATTATTAATATATAATCATTTTATAGGAGGATAACTTATGGAAGAAGATGAAAAAAAGGGAATGATAGTTTTTACCAAATACAGTCCATTTTCAGTAGTAGATGTAGTTATAGAAAACTATGAAGGTGAAGAATATAATACTCCAAGAGTAGTATCATTATGCAGATGTGGAAAGTCTAAAAATAAACCGTTTTGTGACGGTACTCATGGAACAATTGATTTTAACAATGAAAGAGAGGAAGAAAAATTAAGAGGCTTAAAAACCTATGAGTGTGATAAGATAACTGTGTATTATGATAAATATCTTTGTAAGCACATAGGAAAATGTACACATGGATATCCAGAGGTATTTAATGCAGATAAAATCCCATGGATAGAACCTAAAAGTGCAAATAACCTAGATAAATTAATAGAAGTAATAAAAAAATGTCCATCTGGAGCACTATCGTATAAATTAGAGGATGGTAGTAGAGAAACAGTTTATCATAGTGAGCAAAAAATAAAAATAGAAAAAAACGGATCTATAAATATTACTGGTGGAATAAGTCTAATAGATGATAATAAATCAGATGTTATACTAGATAGTAAAGAGCATTATTCACTATGCAGATGTGGAGCATCTAAACACAAGCCATTTTGTGATGGAACACATATCAAAATAGAATTTGATGGACAGAAATAGTTATTGATTTTAGTTATAAAAAAAAGGCCAGTTCAAAGTAATTTTGATCTGGCCCTCAGTATTTTTTAACATAAAAATTATATTTTCTTGTATATTGGACCTCTACTGTCAATATTTATAATTAATATTATTAATTCATTATCAACTATTTTAAATGTAGCTCTATATTTCCCTACTCTTAAACGATACTTATCTTCATTTACTAAAGACTTAATATCATAAAATAGCATATTTTCTCTATTAATGGATAATTCTTCAAATATTTTATAGAAAATAACGCCTTCTTTTCTATGTTTTTCTATAAATTTTTTTGATTTCTTACTATAAATCACCGTGTAAGATTTGTTCAAGAGTTAATTCACTCCCCACATTTTCATCATACTCAGGGTCATTTCTTAATTCTTCTAACATTTGTAGTATTTCTTTCTCTTCTTCTTCAGAAACTGTATCACAATGAGCTTTTAAATACTCACTTAAGTTCATTTTTTCTTGATCTTCTATATAAGTTGTTGTCGCTTTTCTTATTAATTCAGAAAATGAAATTCTTTCCTTTTGTGCAAAATTGCTCATTTTCTCAAAATCACTATCAGGTATTGTTATTAATTTTCTTAAAGTAGCCATTTCCTTTCATCTCCTTTTTATATATAGTATATACTTGATATACTATATTATCAATACTATTATAAAGAAATTAACCTTAAAAAGAATGAGGCTGGCTCAAAAGTATTTTTAAGCCAGCCCTATATTTGATTTTTAATAATTTTCTTTTTGGTGGAAGTGACGGGAATCGAACCCGTGTCCAAAGTAAAAGCAAATTACTACCATCTACAAGTTTAGTCTATTTAACATTTTTAACTTCATGATATTAAACAAACAAAAGTCACAAAGCGAGTCTAAAAAGTTTTCCTCTTTTATTATAGACATCTAAAAGAGTAAGCTATTAAGAGTGACATCGTTAAAAAGAGTAACAGCAACTCCAATTAGGATGTAGCTGCAACTAGGCAGCTAATGCGTAATTATTATCGTTTCCGATTAATTTAAGTTGGATTTTAAAGCTCCCGCTTACTTGCCAGTAATAACCATTTTACCCTGTCGAAACCTAAACACTCCCAGACACCATATTATACTACATTTTTTTATTTTTTTCCACATATTAGAAAAATATTTTTGCCTTATTTAAAAAATTCAATATCATTTTAAATTTTTATTTTAATAAACTAAAATTTAAAAATAATAAATTGACAAATCATTCATTTTTTGTGATAATTTTATATTATAGGGAGTTATAAAGGAGAAGTTATGAAAACTGACTTAAGAGTCTTAGCATATAATTATATAAAAGGAAAAATATTAAATAATGAATATATATCAAAACAGGTAATCAGCGAAAAACAAATTGCTGATGAACTGTCTATTAGTAAAACACCTGTAAAAGAAGCATTACTTTATCTGGAAAATGAAAATTTTATACAAATTTATCCAAGGAAGTCTATTGCTGTGAAAGAAGTCGATCTCAAGTTAATTAAAGATGTTTTTCAGGTAAGGACTAGGCTTGAGCCACTGCTTGTAGAACTTACTCTAAATTCTATAGATGAACTATTTTTGATTAATTCTTTATCTGAATTTAGAAATAGATTCAAAGAGTTATCTATTACAAGTAAGATAGATAATGATAAATTTGATCTTTTATATGATGATTTTAGACATTTTTTTGCTGATAACTGTGGGAACTTATTTCTTTCCACTCAGATGAACATAGTTTACGATCATCTTCATAGGATTAGAAAAGTTTTATATGGGAATACAAGTAGGAGATTACAAGCGATAGACGAACATATTCGCATAATTGATTTAATACTTGATCATAACACACCATTTCTTATTATAAAGGAATTATGTGAAAAACATATTGAAGAAGCACAGTTAGATTTTTTTAAGAATTTAGATAACTTAAACATATAATTTTTAAGTTGATACAATTTTTTTGAAAACAACTTTTTTTATTTTAATTATTTTTATCTGTAATTTTTATTAAAAAAATACAATAATAATTAATGTGTATAAAATTAATTTTTTTTTCTATATAATATTTTTTCTATTAAATAGTAAATTTGTTAACTTTTATAAAAAAACATTTACTTTAAAAAAATATAAAATAAAGTTAATTTTATATCTATTTGATAGTATGGGAAAGAAGTCCTTCATATTTTTATTTGACAATTGAAGAAAATCAGTTATAATCTATGTATGTTGAAAAATTATTCATCTAATGAAAAATAATTCACTTAATAAATATTATTAATTTAAAATTATAGTTTTAAATAATATATTTTTCAATATAAAATTTTAAAATGGAAGATGGTGTAAAGAAATATGTACAAAATAGTTGAAAAAAAAGTTTTAGCTCCGTCAATATTTTTAATGAATATAGATGCTCCAAGAGTTGCTAAATCTGCAGAACCTGGTGAATTTATTATTCTTATCGCGGACAAAAAGGGAGAAAGAATACCGCTTACTATATGTGATTATGATAGAGAGAAAGGAACAGTGACTATTGTTATACAAACTATCGGAAATTCTACTAAAGAACTTTTTGATTATGAAGAAGGAGATTATTTTCATGATTTTGTTGGCCCTTTAGGAAATCCTTCTGAATTCATACACGAAGATATTGAAAAACTAAGAAAAAAGAATATTTTATTTGTAGCAGGTGGTTTAGGAACAGCTCCAGTATACCCACAAGTAAAATGGCTTCATGAAAATGGAATAAATGTTGATGTAATTATAGGTGCTAAAAATAAAGAAGCAGTAATTATGGAAGAAGAAATGAAAAAGGTAGCTAAAAATGTTTATGTAACCACAGATGATGGTTCATATGGATATAAAGGATTAGTTACAGATGTGATAAAAGAATTAGTAGAAGTACAAGGAAAAAAATATGATGAAGTTGTAGCAATTGGTCCTATGATAATGATGAAATTTGTTTCTTTATTAACAAAGGAATTAAATATACCAACTATTGTAAGCTTGAATCCTATTATGGTTGATGGTACAGGAATGTGTGGTGCATGTAGAGTTACAGTAGGTGGCGAAGTTAAATTTGCATGTGTTGATGGTCCTGAATTTGATGCACACAAGGTAAATTTTGATGAAGCACTAAGAAGACAAACAATGTATAAGACAGTAGAAGGAAGAATTCAGCTAAAACATGAAGAAAGAGGGACTCATCATAGAGATGGCTGTGATTGTGATTCTGCTGATGTAGAAGTTCCTTTTGATAAAACTAAAAAAACAGCTGATATTATTCAAGCACCAGAAATTAGGGTAACAAACTTTGATGAAGTAAGTTTAGGATACACAGAAAAATTAGCTATGCAGGAAGCTGAAAGATGCTTGAACTGTAAAAAACCTCGTTGTGTTGCTAATTGTCCTGTAAGTGTTCAAATACCAGAATTTATTATGGAAGTAAAGGCTGGAAATTTTGAAAAAGCAGCTGAAATAATTTTAGAAACAAATGCACTTCCTGCTGTATGTGGAAGAGTATGTCCACAAGAAGACCAGTGTGAAGGAAGCTGTATAGTTGGTATTAAAAATGAGCCTGTGGGAATAGGAAGATTAGAAAGATTTGTTGCTGATTATGTGAGAGAAAAAAATATAAAATTTCCTTCAAAAATAGTGAAAAATGGTAAGAAAGTAGCTGTTATTGGTAGTGGGCCATCTGGTATTGCATGTGCGGGTGATTTAGCTAAAAAAGGTTATGATGTTACTATATTTGAAGCATTGCATGAGCCAGGAGGAGTTTTAGTTTATGGAATCCCAGAATTTAGACTTCCTAAAGAAACTGTAGTAAAGACTGAAATTCAAGGTGTTATGGATCTTGGAGTAAAAATAGAAACAGATGTAGTTATTGGTAAAACTTTAACTATTGATGATATGATAGAAAAAGAAAACTTTGAAGCTGTTTACGTAGCTTCTGGTGCTGGACTTCCAAATTTTATGCATATAAAAGGTGAGAATTCTAATGGAGTTTTATCTGCAAATGAATTATTAACTAGAAGTAACCTTATGAAAGCATTTGATGAAAGCTATAAAACACCTATAAAGCTTGGTAAAAAAGTAGCTGTAGTAGGTGCAGGAAATGTGGCTATGGATGCTGCAAGAACTGCTTTAAGACTTGGTTCAGAGGTGTATGTTGTTTATAGAAGATCAGAAGAGGAATGTCCTGCTAGATTAGAAGAGTTAGAACATGCTAAAGAAGAAGGAATAAAGTTTTTATTTCTAAATAATCCTACAGAAATTTTAGCTGATGAAAATGGTTGGGTAAAAGGGATGAAATGTGTAAAAATGGAATTAGGAGAAGCTGATGACAGTGGAAGAAGAAGACCTATAGAAATTCCAAATTCAGAATTTACTTTAGATGTAGATACTGTGGTTATGTCTATTGGAACTTCACCAAATCCATTAATATCTCGTACTACACCAGGATTAGAGATTAATAAATGGAAGTGTATTATTGCAGATGAAGAAACTGGTAAAACTACAAAAGAAAGAGTATATGCTGGTGGAGACGCTGTAACAGGAGCTGCAACAGTTATATTAGCTATGGGAGCTGGTAAAAAAGCGGCTAAAGCTATAGATGAATTTTTAGATCAAAAATAATATATTTATATAGAAACCTTCTGTGATAAAGAAATTACAGAAGGTTTTTTTGTTAATAAGAAGATTATCAAAAATAAGTTTATTATAGAAAGAATAGTGAGAAAAATAATACTAGATTATAAAAAAAGACCTATAAATGTTACCATAGATCTTTAGTCTGATTTTTTCTCTTTTTTTATGCCTGCCTCAATTAAAGCATTCTTCCACGAACCAAATGTTCTAAAGACAGTACGATATGAACATACAGTCTTGTCTTCATCAAAACTTTTAAATGTTTTAGCTGATCTTTTTGAGTAATGTCTCTTCAGCTGGCTAATTATTTCCTTCTTTGTAAGGTTTCTTTCTCTGTATATAGAGGCTGCTATCAGGGCATTATTCCATGTGCCAAACTCTCTTATAACAGGAGCGGTTGAGCATACAGTCCTGTCCTCTTGAAAGCTTACTGATGTTATGTATGAGTTTTTTGAGTAATGTTCTTTTAGATGTTCGATTATTGTTTCTCTTGGGATTCTTTTCTTTGCTTTCTTATATATTCTTGATTTTTCTAGGGCATTTTCCCATGTACCAAACTTTTTTATGATAGCATTCACTGAGTATGTTTTTTTATCATTGTTAAAGCTTTCCATAGTCATGTCTGGGTTTTCTGAATAATAGTTTTTTATTTGTTTTATCATTTCTTTTTTTGTAAATCTACGTACTATTTTAAACACCTCCTAAAAATATAACTACATAATTTTTTAATTTATAACTCATTCTATCTTACTTAAAATAAAAAGTCAAAAATTAAATTTAAAAATCTATTTTATTTTTTAATTTAATATGTTAACAATAGATAAAAAATGAAATAAATAATTTAATATTTAGTATAAAATATGATAGAGTAGAAGGTAGTTAAAAGCTGTAAGAGTAAATAAAATTAAATAGGAAAACAAAAGATTGTGATATAGATTTGTAGGCCTTTAAATATAAAAGTTAGAAATCTATTTTCAGATTTATTGAAATAAAGTTTGATAAAAATAATAAAGTATTGTATACTATATTTATGTTGTACCTACTAGTATGTATTTTTTATAAAAGGAGAAAAAATGAAAGATAAAAATGAAAAAAAAATAAATGATTCTCGCGAGAAATTAATAGAAAATATGAGAGACCTATTATGGGAAAAAGGATATAGTGGAACAAGTCCTAAACTGATACAAAAAAGGGCTGATGTTGGTCAAGGAAGTATGTATCATCATTTTTCATCCAAAGCTGACTTGGCATTAGAAGCTATTAAACGTAATATAAATGAGTTGCAGTCAAAAAATGAATTAATATTTTTAGATAGAGAGAAAACATCACTACAGAAAATAAAAAGTTACATATTATTTCCAAGAGATGAAAATATACTAAAAGGCTGTAAAATAGGTAGTTTAACCCAGGATTCTGATGTAATAGAAAGAAATGAGTTAAGAGAGCCGTTAAATGAAACTTTTAAATGGCTGATACAAAGTATTTCTGAAATAATAACAGAAGGACAGTTAAGTGGGGAATTAAAAAAAGAGATTAATTCCTATGAAGCCGCTTCAATGATAGTAGCAGTTATACAAGGCGGATATGTTCTTGCTAAAGCTGAAAATTCAATAGAGGCTTTTCATCAGGCGGTTTCAGGCTTAGAGAATCTAATAAATACTTTTGAAGTTGAAAAATAAAAAAATTAATTATAAATATCTATTTATTTAGGAGGAAAAATTATGAAAATTAGAGTAGCCATTAATGGTTTTGGAAGAATTGGAAGATTAGTATTTAGACTAATGGAAGAAAAACCAGAGTTTGAAATTGTAGCAATAAATGACTTAACAAATGTAGATATGTTAGCACATCTACTAAAATATGATTCAGCACAAGGAAGATATAAAAAAGCCGATAAGGTAAAAATAGATGAAAACTCAATAATTGTTGACAGTAAGAGTATAGATGTTTATGCAGAAAAAGATCCAGTAAATTTACCATGGAAAAAGTTAGGTGTAGATCTTGTAATAGAATCAACAGGATTTTTTACTGATAAAGAAAAAGCCGAAGCACATATAAAAGCTGGAGCTAAAATGGTAGTTATATCTGCGCCAGCAACAGGAAGCCTAAAAACTATTGTTATGGGTGTAAATCATGAGAGCTTGGATGGAACAGAGGAGATTATTTCAGGAGCATCTTGTACTACTAATTGTTTAGCTCCTATGGCTAAAGTATTACATGATTCATATGGAATAATAGAAGGTTTGATGACAACACTTCACGCTTACACAAATGATCAAAATACACAAGATTCTCCACATAGAAAAGGAGATTTTAGAAGAGCAAGGGCAGCAGCAGCAAATATTGTACCATCTACAACTGGTGCAGCTAAAGCAATTGGGGATGTTATTCCAGAATTAAAAGGAAAACTAGATGGAGTATCACAAAGAATTCCTGTAATTACAGGTTCTTTGGTAGAATTAACAACAGTGCTTGAAAAAAATGTAACTGTAGAAGAAATAAATAATGCAATGAAAGCAGCATCAAATGAAAGTTTTTCATATACAGATGATCAAATAGTATCATCAGATATTATTGGAATTCATTACGGTTCATTATTTGACACTACACAAACAAGAGTATTAGATGTAAATGGAAAACAACTAGTAAAAACAGTAGCTTGGTATGATAATGAAATGTCATATGTTGCTCAGTTAGTAAGATTAGCTGAATACTTTGTATCAATAAAAAGAGGCTAAGATCAAAATCTTTAAACTATAATTAGATAATAAAAGAAAGCTGACATAATTTTAGCCAATTGCTTAAATCTATGTTAGCCTTTTTATAATTAGTATAATATCAATAGCATGAAAGATCACTAAGATATAAGTTACAAAGATTTTATAGATTTGAAAATAAAGTATTAAAAAGCTAAAAACACATAAATACCTATATTTAAATACAAAAGTTATGATATAATTATAAAAGAAATTAACTTATAATTTTAAGAAAAAAATACAGAGGTGAGTAGTGAGTATAGAAAAAATAAAGGAGTTAAATCCTGAAGTAAAATTAAAGAGTGTTGATGATAAAGTTTTTCAAACTTATGGGAAAATATTAAGTGATTTTGATTTTAATGAAATTATTAAATATTCTGAAGAAAATATTATCATACCAAAAACTGGAAATATGTATGAGGCTAGTGTTAAAGCTCTTGAATCTTTTCCAATTACAGAAGAATTAAGAATGAATGTTTATGGTGGAATTGAAATAGAATTAGGTTTTTGCTGTGGTAATAACACGCAATTAACTGGAGTAGAATATCACCAAGGAAGTGAGGTAACTATAGCTGTTACAGATTGTATTTTAATTCTTGGAAGATTACAAGATATTCAAAATAATCAATATGATACTTCAAAAGTAGAATACTTTTATTTAAGTAAAGGTCAGGCAGTAGAACTATATGGAACTACGCTACACTATAGCCCTTGTACAGTACAAGAAGAAGGATTTATGACTTTAGTTGCTTTAATTAGAGGAACGAACTCATTATTAGAAGGTTCTAAAGTATCTAATGTGTTAGTTTCTAAAATAAATAAATTTTTAATGGTTCACCCATCACAAAAAGAAAAAATTACGAATGGCATTCATAATGGATTAGTTGGGAATATGCCAGAGATTAAACATAAATAATTAGGTAGGAAGTTTTAAAAAGATGATTTAATAACAAAGTAAATATTCAAAATTTGATCTTTTAAAAATATAGGTTTTTATGTAATTTAGATAAAACATGGTATAATATCTAAAATTAGTTAAGGAGTGGAAGAATGAAAAAAAAGTTATTAATTTTATTAGGAATGTTTGTATTTTTTCAATTTGGATTTTCAACATCTTGTAATTTTTCTGGATATGAAAAAAGAGATAATAAGATATTTTACTATGAGGGAATATGGTTTGGAAAACCTAAAAATGATGAGTGGAAAGAAATAAAAAAGACAGATTTTAAAACATTTGTATCTCTAGATCAAAGAGGGTTTGGAAAAGACAAGAATCATGTATATTTTAGAGGGAAAATTATGACAGATATTGATGCTAAAACATTTGAAGTCACATCAATGATGTATGAGAATGAACTTAAAAATACAACAGCAGAACATTGCTTTTCTCCTTATGTAGTGGAGTTTAAAGATAAAAATGGAACTTATTTAGCTGATGATGTTTGGGCAGGTATATATAAATTAGAAAATTAGAAAAAATAAAAAAACAAGATATTTACACAGGTCTTGTTTTTTTATTATGAAAATAATTAATTAAGTAATTTATCCATTTTTTATAACTAGTATAGTGATTAACTATATTTTTAGAAATAATTAAGGAGTATGTTTTTTAACATCCTTAGGAAAAATTCCAAAATGTTCATAAAAAATCTTTGAAAAATAACCATAACTTTTGTATCCAACAGATTCAGAAATTTCAAAAACTTTACTATTACCATCTAATAATAAATCATAGGCTTTTTCCATTCTTATTTTTTTTATGTATTCATGTGTTCCCATACCAATCCCATCTTTAAACCTTCTGCGAAAATCAACTTTATTGATAAAAAATTTTTGAGGTAAAATATCTAAAAGGTCTGGATTACTATGCTCTTCATTGATTATGTCTATTACATCTGTTAAAAAATTATCTGTTTTTTTTATTATATTTTGTGTTGTAAATAAATTAGAAAGCAAGTAGATAAGTTCATGAATTTTTGCATAAATTAATAAATCTTTATTTTGATACTTCTCATATAGAATAAGCATTTTTATAATTTCTTTGGAATTAATAGGAATATCCTTTAATATATTATTTTGTTGAATAGAGTTTTTTCCAGATAATTGAGAAATCATTTTCTGGAAAGTATAATCATTTGATATTTTTTTCAGATACTCATCTCTTATCACTAAGATAAGATATTTTTGTTCTATTACACTTTCAAATTCTACAATCTCTGTTATTTTTTCTGTGAAATGTGATAATAAAATTGAACCTGCAGTGAGAACATGCTCTTCCTTTTTTGCCTTTACTTTTACATTTCCACTTTCTATAATTCTGAAAATAAAGCAGTCATCCCATATTGTATTTTTAATTTTATAATAGTTTTCGAAATTCAAATCTACTTTGATTATTTCAATATCTTCAGAAATAATTTGCCTCTTAATATACCCAACCTCATTTTTTTTCCTATAAAATGATAAATGATCTCATTATCATAAGTCTTTTCTTCAATAATTTTATAATCATTAGAAAAGAAGCTTTCTATACTAATTTTCATAATTTTTCCTTTCTCTAAATATAAAAAATATTTATATAATTAGTATATATCATTTTTTAATAAGTGGAAAGCAAAAAGATTTTTTTTTTACTATTTTGTAAAAAAGTGATATTTAACCACTTTGAAGTAATGAAAAAATAAATATGAATAGGGAGATATTTTGAAAATGATAAAATAGGAAAAAATATAAAAAAAAATGGAAAAAATTAGCATGAAAAAATAATGGCATTATGCTAGTATGCATAGACACTATAGTAGAGATACTGATATGGAATTTCAGAGAAATTTACTATTTATTATAGTTAAGAAAGGGGAAATATGAAATATTATTATAAAAATTATTTTTTTTATTTAATTTTACTGTTATTACTAAGTAGTCAGCTAAAGTCAGATATAGTAAAAAAGGAATTACACTTGTCTATAAATGATCAAAATATTTTAAAAAATATGAAAAAAGGTGAAGAAAAGAAAAACTATTTGGTAAAGAAAGCTATTTTAAATGAGTCAATGGAAGAAAAATATACAGATGAAGAAAAGCAAAAATTAAGAACTTTATTAGAAAATACAGAAATGGAATTTTATTTAAGTGAGTATATGAAAAAATTAGATGTAAATGTAACTGATGAGGAAACTAAAAATGCATTTGATCAAAATAGAGCAAAATTAAAAGGAATTAAGTATAGTGATGCTAAAGAGGAATTAAAAAAATTAATAACAGATGCTAAGAAAGAGAAATTATTAAAAGAAAAAATTAATGAAATAACAAATGAATATAAAATAGAAGATATAGTTTTACTTTATTAAATTATTTATTATTTAAAGATAAAACTTAGGAGGTAGAACATTGAAGAAAAAATTATTTCTAGCCTGTATATTAGTTGCTAATATCGTTAATGCTAATACAGAAAAAGAAATAAGAAAAAAGGAAGTTAGTGAAAGTAAATTAAAGAGTAGGTCAACTTCACTATTAACTGCAACTAATGATGTTACAAATGTTGGGAATGAAAATATAGATGTTTCTGGAGTCAACTATAATAATCCAGCAGATTTAACTATATCTGATGACATAAATATGACAGGAAGCGACAATAATAACATGAGTTTTTACGGAATAAAAGTAGAACTTGGAAGTGGAAAAATTACTTATGAAGGAAACTTAACCTATAAAACTGTTAATGATAGTGGAACAGGTGGCTATGGAATCTATAGTGAAAATAGTGTAATTGAATTAAAAGCTGGTACAGGAAATATTTCATTAAATGCAAATGGGTCTATTGGATTATTTACAAATAGTGGGACAGCGATAAATAGTGGAACAATAACTTTAGAGAATAAGTTTGTGGAAATGTCAGGAATAAAAGTAAATACAGGAGTCGGAGAAAATAATGGTGTAATAAATATTAAAGCTTCAGGTTCTAGTAATGATATATTTGCTCCAAGTGATGAGTCCACAGGAATGACTTTAACTGGAACGGGACAAATAACAAATAATGGATTAATATCATTAGAAGGTCGTCTTGCTTCTGGATTAAAAGGGAATGCAGATGGAAAAATAATTAATAATGGACAGATAATAGGAACTGGTAATATAAATAAGGCTCTAGTATCTTATGATGGAGGGCGTTTAGAAAATGGAGAAACAGGGGAAATTATAGGTAAGGGAAGTAATTTTTTAGGTATGTCATCGCAAAACTCTGGAGAATTAATAAATAAAGGGAAGATAAGTATCGAGGAAAGTCTATCATATGGGATGGTAGGAATAAAAGTAGATGAAATCATAAATGAAGGAATAATAGATGTATCTGGTTATAATAGTACAGGAATAAGGTATACACAATTATCGAATGATGACAATGTTATAAATACTGGAACAATATTATTAAATGGAACACAGGGCTTAGCGTTTGAGGTAGATGAATCAATAGATAAAAAAGTAAAATCAACAGGAAATGTAATAATTGGTGGTGAAGCATATAAAAGTTATGCTGCATCAGCCAAAAAAGGCATACTAGAGGCAAAGAATGATGGAAAAGTAATAGTAGGAGGACAGGCGTATAACGCAGCCTTAAAAGATGGTATAGAGGCGTCTGAGATGGAACATGACACAGGTGGGAAAAAGCTGATAAATAATGGAGAGATAATAGTACAGGATAAGTATAATTATGGAATCCATTCAGAATATGAAAAAAACTCACTGGAAAATAACGGAAGTATAGAAGTAAATGGTGAAGAAAATATTGGAATTTATTATGAAAATTCAGATATAAGTATAAATAATGATGGTACTTTAAAAGTAGGAGGAAAAAATAATTTAGCATTTGACACAGATTATATAAATTCTACAAATGTATTTAGTACAGGAAATGTGTTAATAGATAGTGAAACCGGTTCAAGAGCAGTACATGCAAGAGGAAATATAAAAACAGCTGTGAATAAAGGAACAATAACACTGGAGAATGGAACAGAGAACTATGCGATGCAGGGAGATAGTGGTTCAACATTAGTAAATAACGGAGAAATATTTATTAATAGTGGAGATAATGCGGGCATGGTACTTCTTGGTTCTGGAACAATAGAGCAGTTTGGGGTAATAGAACATTATAATACAGAAAGTGGGCTGGCAATATTAGCAGGACAAGATGATTCAGAAGTAATTATAAGTGATGATTCGGAAACTAAGGGATTGATAGATGGATGGGATGGAAGAAATACATTAAGATTTATAGACAACCCAGATAATCCTACTAGTTATAATCACAATATAGACTATAATATCAGAACTTTTTCCCACATGTATGTAGACTCAGGAGACTTTCAATTAAGCAGTAAAATAGAATTAAGTACTCCAGATGATTCAAAGAGCAGACCAGATGAAGTGAATAATTCTGAAACTAAAAGTGGTAACTTTGTTATAAATAAAAATGGAATGTTAGTTTTAGAAGTAGGACCAACTAAGGATATGACAGGGACTGTAACTGCTAACTCATTAAAAATAGATGGACAGTTCATATATGTTCCTAAAGAAGAAATATATTTGACTAAGAGTGACAAAATAGTTGTAGAGAACGTTTATACAAATAATCAAATAAGTGGGACAGAAAATGTATCTGTTAATGATGTACTTCCTGGATGGATTGGAGGTTATGAGTTATCTCCTGATGGAACTAATATGTCATTGGTACTAACAAGGAATGGTGGTTATGTTCCAGATGGATTCGGATTTTCTATAAATGACTATCCATACTCAAATGTAGATATATTATTAGCTCAAAGTTTAGTGAAAAATAGTTTTATGAAAAATATAGATGATATGGAATATATACATAACAGACAGATTTCAAACTCGATTTATGTAAAACCAAATTTTTCTTATGGTTCTTATTATGGTGGAAGAGATAAAAATGCAGGATTTGAATATGTTTCAGAAGGAATTGAGGGTGGGATTAAAAAGAAAATAACAGAAAATACTATAATTTCACTTGATTACAGTCTTATGAATTCAGATGTTACTTATAAAAAAAATAAAGTATACGATAATGATGAGGATATAATGTCATATATTGGGAATTTAAGTGCTTATACCAAAAAAGATAGGGTAGGAACTGGTATTTGGGGATCATACGGCTTACACCAAAGAGATGTGAAAAGAAATTTTGGTATAGGAGATCAAATAACAACAGACTACGACACTACAACTATGGATATAGGAATAGGTATGGATACAGAATTTATCATTGATAATGCTCAGAAAATAAAGATTTATGGAACTTTAGAATATCTAAGTAATAAGTATCCAGAAATAAGAGAAGAAGGAGATTCGAGTTATACTCTAAATATAAATCCTGAAACAAATGATTCTATTGTAAATAGAGCAGGGGTAGTATATGAAAGAAAAAATGTAAAATCAAATTTTAAAGCAGAAATGGGATTAGTTTATTTTTATAATGATTTTTACAAAGATAGAGATGCAAACTTTTTAGTGGCTCCAGATGTTGATTATTCTCTGCCTGGTCTAGAGATGAGTAAACTAAGTGCAGTTGTAGGCCTAAATTATACAAGGCATATAACAGATAGACTATTAGTAAACACTACTTATAATTTAGAAATAAATAAAGAATATATTACAAATAATATAGGGGTTGGTTTTGGTTATGAGTTTTAAAAAAGAAAAAATAATTAGAAAATTTTTATTTATATTATTTTTAATTATTCCGGTATTTTCATATTCTTTAGATAATATATATTTTCAGGAAATAAAAACAATAGAGGAAAAAAATAAAAAGATAGAACACTTTTTGATGTATATTAAAGAGGAAACAGAGGATTACTCTGGATATGAGGTAATAAGGGAAACCAGTAAGAATAAAGAAAGTGTATATATGAGACCAATAATTGATACAAAATGGAAATATATATATGACAAAATTTTAGAAAAAGAAAAGGTATTTGGAATTGGGGAAAAATTGAAAATGGAATATGTAAAAAGTTATGGATTAAATTTAAAAGAAGATGTTTATATAATGTTGATCCCTATAAAAGAAATAAGAAAGTCATATAAATATGAAAAAAATGGAGAATTAAAAGAAATAAAAGTAGAAAAAATGTTTAATAGAATTACTGATGATAAAAGAGAAGTAGGGTATAGTGAAAAAGAAAGAAAAATATTATCTGGTCTGGGATATGGAGAGCTTCTGGAAATTAATAAAGCAGAAGAGGATGGCATTATATTTAATTATGACATGAAAGATAATGTATATATAAAAACATATATTAAATAGAGGAGAGAAGAAGTGAGAAAAATAATTTTGATGTTAATACTATTGGTAAGTGTCTCATGTAAAAATCTAGAGAACTATTCAGAACCAAAAGAAAAAATAGTATCTTTGGTAAAAATAAAGAAAGAAGAACTGCAAAATGAAATGCAAAATAACCTTAATAATATGACTAATGATGAGAAAATAGTTCAGGTAAATACATTAGAATATGAGTGTGAAGTAAAACAAGAATTTTCAAATACAATATTTGAAATAAACCAGTCAATAGTTAAAGGAGAATTTAAGGAATCAATATTTTCAAATGCAAGAGAATTAGTTGGAAAAAAAGGAAAGCTATTTATTGTTGGATATGCTGATAAAACTGGAACTGATTCTATTAATCTAAAGATTTCAAATGAGAGAGCTAAAAGTGTAGAAGACTTGTATAAAGTAATTTTAAAAAATGAGAATATAGAAACTTATTCATTAGGAGTGGGAAGTAAATACCCAGAATATGATAATAATAGTAAGTCTGGAAGAGAGAAAAATAGAAGGGTTAAAGTATATTTTTTAGAAGATAAGGGGAAATAAATGAAAAAAAAGGTTTTAGGTTTTTTTGTTTTAGGATTAATGAAGATACTATACTCATCAGAGGAATACAATATAGAAAAAATAGAAATTTCTGGGTCAAAAATTTTAAATGACAAAAAGGCAAGAAAGAATATAAAGGAAAGACTAGAGACATTAAAAGGTACAAAAACAAAAGAAGAAATTTATGAAGAGATATTAGAAATAAAAAAAGAACTATTTGATGATGGATATATTTTATCAAATATCTTAATAGGTGATGAAAATATAGTAACAGATGGAAAATTAAGTTTAGTTCTTACTGACGGGAAAATAGAAAAAATAGTAAGTGTATCAGAAAATAAAGAAAAAGTAATACCTTCAAATGTTTTTCCTGTGGACAAAGGAGAAGCTATAAAAGTAGACGAGATGAATGAGGGCTTAAATAATTTTAATTTATTAGGTTCTAATAGAGGTGTAATAGGAATAAAAGATGGAAAAGAAATAGGGGACTCTATAATAACAATTCAAAATCAAGAAGATAAATCATATGGTGGATATTTAGGTTATACATATACAAAAAATTATAATGAGTCGAAAGAAAATAATTTAAGTCTAAGTTTATATAAAGAAAATCTATTTAATTTAAATGAAAAAATAGTATTAAGTTATTCAGATAAACCAAGTGAAGAAACACAGGAGTTTAAATTTAGTAACTTAAAAGATACACAATATAATAGAGACTTTAGTTTAAGTATTTTACTTCCAGTAAAGAAATGGGTTTATCAATTAACAGGAGAATATAATGTTTATAAAGAAGAGGTAGAAGGGTTAAATGATGTGTATACAAGAAAAGGAAGAACTTATACAGAAGAACTTCTAGCTAAAAGGAGTATTTTTCAAAAGAAAAACCTAGAAATGAGTTATCAGATAGGGATAAAAAGACAAGATATAAAACACTTTATTGATGATATAGAATTAGAAACAAATAGTAGAATATTATCAAGGGTAACTAACAGCTTACAGTTAAAAAATGACATAATGGATGTAAACTTGATTTATGACAAAGGTGTAAAGATATTAGGAGCAACTAATGATAATGACAAACCTCTAAATTCACCAAAAGCACAGTATGATTTATTAAAGTTAGAAAGTGACTTTATAATTCCAGTAAGTAAAAAAACTATGCTTGGAGTGAAGGTAAATGGACAATATAGTTTTGACTCAGTATATGATGAGAGTAAATTTGAAGCACCGTTCACTTCGCGTACAATAAAAGGTGATAGCGGAGTGTACAATGAGTTATATGTAATTAGGAGTTTAGGAGATTTCAAAAAAATGAAAGTTTTAGCTAATATTAAATTAGAAAATGGATACTTATGGGATAAAAATTCAAGTACAGAGGAAGTCTTTGGATATTCAGCAGGCTTAGACTTAAACATTGGGAAAATGAGAGTTGGAGTAAGTTACGGGAAAATATATAGCAGCAATGTAGAAGAGTATAAAAATAACGATTCAGTTAATGCAAATTTTGGAGTATCATTTTAAATAATAATTTTTTTATTTAGTATATATAACTTAGGGCTTAATTTATGGAGACTCCATAAAAAATTGGTAACATATATGTAACGTAAAAATTTATTAATGGTTATATAACAAATAAATTGTATTAAGGAATATTGACATGAAAAAACATTTATATTAAACTAAAATAAAAAATATGTTTTAATGAATATTGTTGCTTGTACAAGTGTTCTTGAGGTTTTGTTAGAATATATATAAATTAGCTGAGGTGAAAAAATGAATAATAATGTGGATAAGGTTTTTAATTACATTCAAGAAAAAATATCAACTAAAGAATGGGATATAGGAGATAAGATAGCTTCTGAGATTCCTCTTGCAAAAGAGTTGGGAGTCAGTCGTTCAGTTGTTAGGGAGGCAATAAAAGGTTTTGTCGCATTAAAAATACTATCAAGGGTACAGGGTGGCGGAACTTATGTGAATAGTGTAAATTCAAATATTTATTTTAATGACATTATACCAGATACTTCTTTAGGGCTTTCTGGGTTTCTAGAGGTATTTGAAGTAAGAAAAGCATTAGATCCTTTGACAATAAGCTTAGCAATAAAAGAGGGGAATACACATTTATTGTCAGATCTAATGTTAATAGTAGAAAAAATGAAAAAATGTAAAGATATGAATAAAAAATTTTATGAGTGTGTTATAAAATTTCATCAAAAAATAGCAGATTATTCAGGTAATAAATTATTAATTAAATTATATGAAGTGATGACTCAACTGACAGAGGTATATATAAGGAGAAATATTTCTACAATTGAGTATAATGAGAAGATAATAGATGAACACGAGAAGATATTAAAACAAGTAGAAGAAGAGGATGTAGAAGTAGCAAAACTTTACTCTTTATTATACGTTGAAAAGGTTCTTTCTAAAGTTTAGAATTTTATTAAAAAAAATTTTTATGAGGATAATTTAACCTTGAACTATCTGCAGATAAGTTAATTGAAAAGTATATTTAACTAAGAGAATAGATATAAGTTAAGAGATGAATATGGAACTAGTGAATAAAATTATACATTCTTAGAATCGTATAGAAAAATTTTGAGAAAAATAGAGAAACAAAATAATTAGCTAATTACAGTTCTATCCATTGTTAAGATGAGCAAAAATAAGTAATGGGGTAAAGGAGAAGTTGTATGAATAAGAAGGAGATTATAAAGCAAATAAAATCGCATTATAAGAAAAATCCAAAAATGACAAGAAAAAGTTTTGAGGAAGATAAAGATGTTTGTAGTATTTGGATAATATCAAAATATTTTGGATCATGGAAAGAGGCTTTAATAGCAGCTGGAATAAAAACATATGTAGAGTATGATAAAGAAAAAATTTTAGAAATATTAAAAGAAAAGAAAAAACTTGGGGAATTAGAGTATAGAAAAGATATACGTAAAATAAAAGAAATCCCGTCAAATAAGTATTTAGAGAAATTTTGGTCATGGGAAGAGTTAGCAGAAATTCTGGGAATAAAGAGAAAAGTATACGTTTATAAAAATGAAGAATTAATAGAAAAATACTTGGGTATAAAATTTAAATATAAAAAAGTTACTTCACTAATAATGCTGGAAGAAACAGGAATACATCCAGAAACCATAAGAAACCATTTTGGCAGCTGGAATAAATTTTTAAAGTTATTGAAAGAAGAAAATGTACATGAATTAACAAAGGTAACGCATACAAATGAAGAATTAATAAAAATGTACAGAGAGTTTTCGATAAAAACAGGAAATAGCGAATATGGAGCATCAGTAAGAGAATTAAAAAAATGTGGATTTCCATACTCAAGATCAGTGTTATCGTCAAGATTTACAAATATGAGTAAACTAAAAGAACTAGCAGGTTTTAGAGTAAAAAGAGAAGTAATACCTAAGTACACAAAAATAGAATTAAAGAGTATGCTGTATAATGAATATAAGAAGTGTGGTAGAAAATTAACACAGGCAGAAATAGCAGAAAATGAAAATTTACCACATCCAACATCAGTCTTTAATCATTTTCAAACAACGAAAATTTCAGAAGTTTGGCAAGAAATTTTAAGGAAATAATCGAATTAAATTTTTAATTTCAGTGGAATTCCTAAGTATATAAGCGTATATAGATGGGGTACTACTGATTTTTTAATTTTGAAGACTTTTATATCACATAAATTTAGAAAATCAAATAAAAATTTTTCAATATATAGAATCATGATATAATAGAGGTGAAATAAGAAAAATTTGAAATAAAAAAGAAGTCAAAATGGAGGAAGTATAATGATTGGTGCACAAAAATATGAGGATTTACTCAAGAAAAAAGAAAAATTGATATTTATTGATGTGAGAAGTCCTAAAGAATTTGAAGAAGCACATATTCCAAATGCTGTTAATATTCCTGTTTTTGATAACTTAGAACGAGAATTAATAGGTACACTTTATAAAACAGAAGGAAAAAGGACAGCAATAAGAGAAGCCTTAAGAATTATTGGGCCTAAGGTATTTGATATATATTTAGAATTTGAAAAATGTTATAAAAAAGATTATGAAATGATAGTATATTGTGCTCGTGGAGGTATGAGGTCATCTACGATAACGGCACTTCTAAAAGAGTTCTCTATGCCGTTAGCAAAGCTTGCTGGTGGATATAAAGGGTATCGTCAGTATTTGAATGATACATTACCAAGCTTGATAAAAGAGTTTCAAATCATAACTTTATATGGTAAGACTGGTACAGGAAAAACTAATATTTTGAAAAAAATGAAGGAAATAGGTTATGATATTTTAGACTTAGAAGGTTGTGCAAATAATAGAGGTTCATTATTAGGTGGAATTGGGCTTGGCGAGAAACATAGTCAAAAATATTTTGAATCATTGGTATTTGAAAGTTTGTTAAATGCTAAGACAAAGACTATTTTAACAGAGGGAGAAAGCAGAAGGATAGGGAATATTGTAATGCCAGTTTTTCTAAATGAAAGCTTAGTCAGTTCTAGAAAGCTTTACATTGAGGCAAGTCTAGAAAAAAGAATTGAAACTATTCGGAAAGAATATCTTAAAGAAAATCTTGATTCTAATGAAATTATAGAAGCAATAAGTAAATTAAAAAAATATATTAGTCATGGTCAAGTGGATGAATATATTGCACAAATTAATAATAATGAATTTGACTTTGTTATTTCTGATTTAATAGAAAAGTATTATGATAAGGTTTATAGTAATAAAAATAAAGTATATGAAAAAACCTTTAATAATAATGATGAAGAAAAATGTGTTAGTGAGATAATAGAATTTTTATTTTAATTATAAGAAAGAATAGGAAGAGGTTGATTTATTTTGATTATATAGTATAATGTAATCAAAATAAATTATAAAAGGCAGGTTTGGTGAGAATGAAGAAAATTATTTATCTTTTTTTTGTTTTTTTATCATGCTTAGGATTTTCTGAATCTTATAAGTATGGTATTATAAAAGATTCAAAGGGTTACACAGAAGTAAGAGAAACTTCAGAAAAAAATTCACAGATAATAGGAAAATTAAAAAATAATACTTTAGTATATATTGGTGAGACTAAAGGGGATTTAGTTAAGATTTCCTCTAAAGTAGAATACTATGAAAAGAAAAAATTTGTTGAGAATGTAGAGGGATATGTAAATAAAGATAAAATCATATATGAGTTTGGGCCTATTGTTTATTCTGCTACTGATGGAGCATGTGATAATGTAGATGTTGAAAAAATAAAAGTTGAAAATAAAATGAATTATGATGATTTTAGTAGAATTATTTATTACCTAGAAAATAGAATTAGTAGATATGATTTTCCTGATATTAACTATACTGTTAAAAAAGCAACTAATGATGAGTATTCTCATGAAATCAAAATAAGTAATGGTATTGAAATGACACTAATGACAGATATGGAAACATATATTACAAGTTTAAAATATAAAAAAATAAAAATTAATGGAGAAAATACTCCGATTTTAAACCAAACTGTTCCTGACACAAGTCTTTTAGGAATTAATGTTACACAAGCTTTAGAAAATAAAAATTATACATATATTTCAATTCCTGAAATATTTGAGAACACAGGATGTAAGACTAAATCTGTAGATTCTGTTTTAGTTTTTAAAGATAATAAAATGAACTTTACATTTAAAGTAATTGTAGAGAATATAACTACTGTTAGAGAGTTTGATAAATGGGTAAATGCTAAAGAAGAATAATTGGAATTTTAATAGAAAAACTACTTTTAAATATTTTAGAAGTAGTTTTTATTTTGGTTATTTATATATAGTTTTCTACAAAAAATATATAATTGACTTTTTTATATACAAATGATATGCTGTATTTTTATGGGAAGTTTAGGTAATTTAAAAAAATTTTTTTTTAATATTAGAAAAATCTATGTTACAGAGGAGAAAATAATGAGAAAAATAATTTTACAAATGAATATGACACTTGATGGAATGATTACAGGAGAAAATGGGGAAATGGACTGGATGTTATGGAATAAAAAACTAGATGAATTTGCTGATGACATAATAGATTCATCAGACTTGATTTTATTAGGTCGAAAAACTGCACAGGAATTCCTAGATTATTGGCCTGATGATAAAAGTGAATTTGCTCGTAAAATAAATGAATGTCCAAAAATTGTTTTCTCAAGAACTATAAAAAATATAAAGTCAAAATCAACAAATGTAAGTGTAATTAATGAAAATATATTAGAAGAAATGACTAAAATAAAAAATCAATCTGGAAAAAATATTGTATTATATGGAGGAGCAGAAATTGTCCAAAGCTTTGCAAAATTAGATTTAATAGATGAATATAGACTGGTATTAAATCCAGTAGTTTTAGGCGGGGGAAAACCCTTGTTTAAATATGAAAAGTTCAAATTAAAACTTTTGAAAACAGAGGAAGTTGGAGACGGTTGCGTGATACTTTATTATGCACCTGATAGAAAATAATAAAAGACTATTAATGAGAGGATTTGATTAAAATGTTTAAATCAATTCAAAGTATTGTACCATTTTTCTCTTTCTGTGGTAATGCAGAAGAAGCAATGAACTTTTATGTTTCGGTATTTCCAGACTCTAAAATTATTTCACTAAAATATTTTACAGGTGAAGTACATGGGGAGGTAGGAAAGGTACTTAATGGAATTTTTGAGTTAAAAGGACAACAGTTTATGGTTATGGATATGGAAAAACAATATTGTCCAGAATTTACATGGGCAACATCTTTATTTATAAATTGTGTAGATAAAGAAGAATTTGATTTTTTATTTAATGAACTTTCTGCTGAAGGTACAGTAATAATGGGTCCAGAACCTGTTATGCAGCTAAGGTTAGTTTCTTGGTTAACTGATAAATTTGGTGTTACATGGCAGTTAGTCTGGGAATAAATCAGTAAATATCTATAAAATTCCAGCGGATTGTCGTTTACTATCTTCCACAGAACTATCGGCAGATGAGCATCTTTAACTGGAGAAAGTAAGCCAGTAAAAAAAGAAGCATCTATAGTTTTTGATAAAGAGGATATTCCACTAGCAGAACGTTATAATACATAATATTTGTTTAAATACTACTTCTAATATAAGATTTTCTGATAAGCACCATGAATTTATTGGAAATTCAACTGAGGGAGCATTACTAGCAGCTTATGAAAAGTCAAATATGAGAAATAAAACAAAAAAATCATATACAGATGAAAGAAATGAACATGAAATTATACATGTATATCCATTTTCTTCTGAGCTAAAGCATATGACCACGATTTCTAATATGGAATGAAAAGATAAATATTTTAAAATAGTAAAAATTTAAAAATAAGGAGAATTTCTAATCTCCTTATTTTTTAGTTTAGTGAATTACATATCTATAAGATAGTCAAAAATATTATTTTTGAAATTCATCAAATAGTATTTTTAAGTGTAAAGAAATGCCTGCTTTTAAGTCGAGGGTACCTTCAGATAAGCACCATTCATATACTGAACCTCTCGCAGCTGATAAAATTGTTTTATAGATCTCATCACTACTGTACTTTGAATTAAACTCTTTTTGAGAAACACCTAATTCTGTAAATTTTTTAATATAGCTGTACATTGTGGGAGTACCTTCTTTTCTGAGAGGAAGTTTATTTTCTAAGCCCAATTTAAAAAAATATTTATAATACTTATATCCATATATAAGAGTGTGAGATATATATCTGTCAATAACAAATTTTATTTTTTCAATTGCACTACTATCTTTCATTTTTTCTAATAATGCCACAGATTCTTCAATATAAGTTTCGTATGTTATTTTGATTAAGTTTTCTTTTGAGCCTATTTGATGATAAAAAGAACCAGTTGAAACACCAGCTAAAGAGCATATTTTACTAACGGAGACATCATTACACTCATTTTCAAAAAATAATTTTGTAGCAACATCAATTATTTTTTTTTGAGTTACTTGAGATTTGTTGTATTTTTTCACTTATAAAATCCTTTCCTATTATTAATAATAATAATATAAATTAAAATATTTTGTGTTACATAATAGACTTAGCTAATTTGATATTTATGAGATGTGAATCATTAAATTGAAAAAAGAAATAGAGTTTAATTCTGATTTATAGATAAAAAAATTTTATAAGACACATGTTACTATTGAGTCAAAAAAAATTTCTTATTTTTTATATGTTTTTATAATTATAAAATTAATTAAAATGCTATTTTTCAAATTCTTTAAGTAGTATATCTAAGTATAATGAGAGGCTTGCTTTCAAATCAAACTTTCCTTCAGCCAAACACCATTCATACACTGTACCTCTTGCAACTGATAAAATAGCTCTACAGATATGGCTGCTACTATATTTTTTACTAAATTCGTTATTAGCCACTCCTAATTCTGTTAGACTTTTGATATAGCTATGCATTGTTACAGAATTATCTACTCTGAGTGGAAGCTTATTATCTAAACCTAATTTAAAAAAATACCTATAATACTTATATCCATAAGCAAGAGCATGAATTAAATATCGGTCAATAACAAATTTTATTTTTTCGATTGCACTGCTGTCTGTCATCTTTTCTAACAGTTTTGCTGATTCTTCAATGTGAGCTTCATAAGTTATTTTAATTAGATTTTCTTTTGAGCCTATTTGATGATAGAAGGAACCGGTTGAAACACCAGCCAAAGAGCAAATCTTGCTAACAGAGATATCTTCATAGTTATCTTCTGAAAATAATTTAATAGCAATATCCATTATTCTTCTCTGAGTTTCTTGAGATTTATTATATTTTTTCACTTATAAAATCCTTTCTCATTATTAATGTCAGCTTATTATATCATACTGTAAGATATTAATCAAAATACTTATTGTTTTACAATTAATATTTTTTCAACTTGACATTTTATGCAAAATATATTATCATAATAAAAAGAAATAGAATCAGATTCTATTTCTAGGAAGAAAATTTTATAAAATAGAGTAAAATGGTTATATTGATT
The DNA here is from genome assembly GCA_018058425.1 of Sebaldella sp. Taxonomy (GTDB): domain Bacteria; phylum Fusobacteriota; class Fusobacteriia; order Fusobacteriales; family Leptotrichiaceae; genus Sebaldella. Next base: position 14,273 of record JAGOZX010000024.1, on the reverse strand, counting down.
TAGAAAGGAAGTACGAGATGGAAAATGAGAAGATAATATTATGCAACATTGAGTATAGCTTTTTTTATATTCAGAAACAGAAATGGTCAGACATAGAAGGGACGTGACGTATTTAAAATAAGTAGAAATAATAATAATGATACTGTTAATGACCTTTTATAATTAATTTTATAAGATAAAAATAAAATTAAATAGGTAGAACAAAAAAATGAATATAAAATAGCAGACTTAGGTCTTAATATAGAAATCTAAACTGTAATATACATAGTTTTAGATATAAATGAGAATCTAAAAATAAACAAAATAGCAGAAAAATAAAAAAATATGAAAAAACGACGGAGTAATAGGAAACCCCTACGAAACGATTGAGTACTAGCACTTTAGGGAAGTGGAAAGATACATTATTAGGAGAAAATATAGTAATAACTCCTTATGGTGGAAGTAACAATACAATAATAAGAACACTAAATATATATAGTAAAATTTTAGAAATATAGAAAAAGGAGATGATATAATGGAAAACAATATAGTGATAAAGGAATTACCAGAAGTTTTAGTAGCTTCAATAAGAAAAAAAGTGGAGAATTATGAGGATTTAAATGAAATTTTTCCAGAAATAGTTAGTTCAATAAGAGAAGAAAATTTAACTCGTGCTACACCAAATTACTGTTTTATAATGTATCGTGACTGTGAATATAAAGATATTGATCTAGACATTGAAGTATGTGAGGCAGTATCAGAATTAAAAAAAGGCAAGGGTAAATTAAAGTATAAGAAGTTCGATAAAGTAGAGAAGGCAGCTACTTTATTTCATAAAGGAGCACATGAAAAGTTACCAGAATTATACTCGAAAATAATGGACTGGATAGAGGAAAATGGCTATGTAGCTGTGGGCTTACCTAGAGAAAGTCATGTGAGTGGTATAAAAAATGAAATAAATTCAGATAATTGGATTACAGAAATACAAATTCCAATAAAAGAAAAAGCTAATTAATAAAAAAATAAGGATGTATCAAAAAGATATGTCCTTATTTTTTTGAAGTTGTTTTTTCTATATAAAATAGCAGAATTTCTTTTGTTTTCAAATTAATTATATCAGCATTATTTAAGAGAAAGAAACACAAGAGATTGACATTTATTAAGATGAGGGTATAATATATTATTACAATTTGTAATTTTAATATATAAGTTCACAAGAATCAATTTTAAATAAACATCTAATTCAAATTTCCAAAAACTTAATTCTACTCAAATAAAAAAATGTAAATAAAACTCTTAAGAAATAGAAAACTATAAATACTTAATAAAATAACACACGACTTTTTACTAAATTAAATTCTGATTTTTATATTAATAATATAAAAACTTTTAAGACTAAACTTAACTCGCTAAGCTATGTATTAGTGCAAGATTTTAAGATACTTTAGTATTAATATTTTTAATTTATATAAATTTAGGAGGTGTTCATAAATGTTGATACAAGCATTACTTATAGGACTTTGGGCAGGAATAGCAGGGATCGATTTATTCGATATTCAGTTACACATTCATAGGCCAGTAGTGACAGGTCTGGTAGTGGGACTTATATTAGGAGATATAAAAACTGGACTTATCGCAGGTGGTATGTTAGAGCTAGTCTGGATGGGGATGGTTCCTTTAGCAGGAGCTCAGCCGCCAAATGTAGTCATAGGAGGAATAATAGGTGTCTCGTTTGCAATCTTTACAAAGGAAGACCCTAATATTGCTGTGGGAGTTGCAGTACCTTTTGCAATAGCAGCACAAGCAGGAATAACTTTACTATTTACAGTATTTTCTCCTATTATGCATACAGCAGATCGTTACGCAGCAAATGCAGATACAAAAGGAATTGAGAGAATTAACTATTTAGGACTTTTGATACTGTTTTGCTCATATTTTATAGTAGCATTTTTACCTATATTTTTCGGGGAGGAGGCAGCTAGAAATATAGTAAGTCTTTTACCAGAAAAATTAATAGCAGGATTATCAATAGCAGGTGGAATGATGCCAGCAGTTGGGTTTGCGATGCTTCTAAAAATTATGTTGAAAAAAGAATTTGCAGGTTTTTTAATTTTAGGTTTTGTACTAGCTGCATTTTTAAAATTAGAAATTATGGCTATAGCTTTTATAGCACTAAGTATAGCAATGTATGATTTTTATTTGAGAAAAGACAAAACTAATTTTGATGGTGGAAACTCATCACAAAAGGAGGAGATTACTGATGGAATCTAATGTATATATTGATAAGGAAAAAAATAAGGTTTTGACTAAAAAAGATTTAAATAAAATGGCATGGAGAGCTTTATTTTTACAAGCATCATTTAATTATGAGAGAATGCAGGCTTGTGGATGGCTTTATTCACTTATTCCAGGTTTAAAGAAAATCCATAAAAATAAAGAGGACTTATCTAAGTCTATGACAATGCATATGGAGTTTTTTAATACTCATCCATTTTTAGTAACTTTTATACAGGGAATAGTAATGGCTATGGAAGAAAATAAAGAAGATGTAGAGACAATAAGAGGTATAAAAATAGCAACTATGGGGCCATTAGGAGGAATAGGGGATGCTTTGATTTGGTTGACACTACTACCTATTTCTGCTGGAATTGGTTCAGCGTTAGCTATTAATGGAAGTATTGCAGGACCATTTGTATTTCTATTAATATTTAATATAATTCACTTTGCTTTAATATATGGATTGATGCATTATGGATATAAAACAGGAGTAAGTGCCTTAAAGACTTTGAATGAAGATACAAAAAGTATATCAAGGGCAGCAAGTATATTGGGACTAGCAGTTGTAGGCGGATTAATTGCCACATATATAAGACTAAATTTAAATGTAGTCATCAATGCAGGACAAGCAAAAGTAGCATTACAAACAGATGTTTTAGATAAAATAATGCCAGGGTTACTTCCTTTAGGATATACTTTTTTAATGTATTTCTTTCTAAAAAAAGGATTTTCACCTATTAAATTAATTTTAACAACACTTGTAATAGGAGTTGTAGGGAAATATTTAAACATATTATAAGTATTTTAGTAAAAGTATAAATCAAGTTTTTGGGCTGTCTCAAGTATTTTTTTAATTGGTCTAACAAATTTATTCGAAAAGAAGAAAAAAATTACTTTTGTCATTTTGAAAAACAAAAAGAATACATAAATTTATAATTATTATTGTTTTTAAATTATAATAATAAAAGAATAAGATATATTTTTATTATTATTTATATTAAATGCTTTTAATGGTATAGAAAATTACATTGCTTTGTTTTTCAGAATGACAAGAGATTTTTGAATATATCTTAGTTTATGGGCGTGTAAACCAATTTGAAGCAGCCTAATTTTTTGATGGAGTGTAAACTATGAGAGCTATTGACAAAAGACAAATAGTGAGGAATAATTATACTAACAAAAAGAAAGAACTATCAAAACGTTGTTTACAAATTTAGAAATTAGGAGGACTTTTTGTTTTAGTTAGATATTTTTTATAAGATAGCGGGTACAAAATGTAGGACTTCAATTATCTTTAAGATGGAGGTATTAGAATCATAGTTAAAGTACAGTTTTCATAATAGCAAATATACTAGATAACGAGGAGGACAAAATGGGACCAAATATTTTATTAACAAGAATTGACAATCGTTTAGTTCACGGACAAGTGGGAGTGACATGGGTGAAATCGCTAGGTGCGAATTTACTAGTAGTAGTGGATGATACTGCTGCTGCTAATGAGATAGAACAACAGTTAATGGAGGTAGTTGCCAAATCATCAGGAGTGGGAATTAGATTTTTTACAATAGATCGTACAATTGAAATAATTCATAAAGCATCTCCTAATCAAAAAATTTTTATAGTATGTAAAACTCCAGAAACTGTTAAGAAATTAGTAGATGGAGGAGTTCCTATAAAAGAAGTAAATATAGGGAATATGCATTTTTCAGAGGGAAAAGAGCAAATAAGTAAAAAAGTTTATGTAGATGAGAAAGATAAAGAGGATATCAAGTATTTAGAATCTAAAGGAATAGATATTTATATTCAAGATGTACCGGGAGATAAAAAAATTAAATTTTAAGAGGTGATTAAATATGCCACATGTAACATTAGTACAGGGAATAGCTCTGGCAATAATGGCATTTATAGTTGGGATAGATTTTTGGTTAGAGGCATTATTTATATTTAGACCTCTAATAGTATGTACTCTTACAGGACTTATATTGGGTGATGTAAGATTAGGATTAATGACAGGGGCTCTAACAGAATTAGCTTTTGCTGGACTAACGCCAGCTGGAGGAACACAGCCGCCGAATCCAGTTTTAGCTGGAGTAATGACAACAGTTATTGCTTATACAGCAAGGGTGGATGCCAAAATAGCAATAGGTTTAGCATTACCATTTAGTTTTCTAATGCAGTATATAATATTATTTTATTATTCTATATTTTCATTATTTATGAAAAAAGCTGATAAATACGCTGAAGAAGTTAATATAAAAAAGTTTTATATTTTAAATATAACTACCACTTTAATTGTGGGTGTCACTTATGGTTTAGTAGTTTTTATTTCTGCATTTGTGGCGCAAGAAACAGTTCAAAACTTAGTAAGCAGCATGCCAGTTTGGTTAACGCATGGATTTGAAGTAGCAGGTGGTATTTTACCAGCAGTTGGATTTGGATTACTTTTAAGAGTAATGCTGCAAAAACAATATATTCCTTATTTAATAGTAGGGTTTGTAGTTGCTTCATTTTTAAAGTTTTCAAATTTACTACCTATAGCATTATTAGGTACAGCATTTGCTATTTATGAATACTTTAACCAAAAAAGAATAGAAGAAATAGTAACTGAATCTAAAGGTAAAGGAGATGATTTTAATGAAGGAATCTAAAAAAGTTCTAACAAAAAAAGACATAACAAAATTAGGACTTAGATCATCTTTTTTACAGGCATCTTTTAACTATGAAAGAATGCAGGCAGGAGGATGGACTGCTTCAATGCTTCCTGTTATCGAAAAGATTCATAAAGGAGATAAGGAAGAAATATCTTTATCAATGAAAGATAACTTAGAGTTTATAAATACACATCCAAATTTAGTAGGATTTTTAATGGGACTATTAATGTCTTTAGAGGAAAATGGTGAAGACCGAAGTCTTATAAAAGGTCTTAAAGTGGCACTGTTTGGACCACTAGCAGGTATAGGAGATGCAATCTTCTGGTTTACTATACTTCCAATAGTGGCTGGTATTTCAGCTTCTTTTGCAGAGCAGGGGAGTATATTAGGGCCAATATTATTTTTCTCAGTTTACTTTGCTATATTTTTATTTCGTATAGTTTGGACTCATTTAGGATATAATTTAGGTGTAAGAGCAGTAGAAAAAATAAAAGAAAATTCTGTTATAGTTTCTAAAGCTGCAACAATTTTAGGAACAACAGTTATCGGAGGACTTATAGCCTCTTATGTTCACATAGAAGTTATGTCTAAAATAGTAGTAAATTCGGAAAAAACTGTATTTTTACAGGCAGATTTATTTGATAAAATATTTCCAAATATTTTACCATTTATTTATACAATATGTATGTATTTTATATTAAGAACAAGAAAAGTAAGCCCAACAGTTTTAATATTATTTACGTTTATATTAGCAATAATTCTTTCGGCACTAGGAATATTATAAGGAGTGGTGATAAATGATAGGTGTAATTATTACAGGACATGGGAACTTTGCTTTAGGAATGATGAGTGCAATTAAATTAGTTTTTGGAAATCCAAGAGATTTAAAAATTATTAATTTTAAAGAAGAGGATACTACAGATGTGTTAGAGGGTAACATAAAAACTGCAATTCATGAATTAAAGGAATGTGATGGACTTATTTGCTTTACTGATATTGCAGGAGGTACGCCATTTCAGGTAGCAGCTAGGCTTAGTATAGCAGAAGCAGACATGAAAGTAATATCTGGGACAAATTTGCCCATGCTTTTGGGAGTTTTAAGTGAAAGAGATGAAATGACTTTAGAAGAAGCCGCAAGGTATGCAGTAGAGGCTGGAAAAGAAGAGATCCAAGAATTTACTTATGTTATTAGTAAAAAATCTGAAGTGGTTCAAGATGATGATAATGGAATTTAATATAAATTAAGAAATAAAATTAGGCTTTTATAGATAAGTAAATCTGTAAAGGTCTATTTTTATTTAAAAAGTTTTATATCAGTTTTTAAAATAAGGAATTTAGTTGACAAACAAAAAAAATAAATGTAGAATTAATGTAACAAAATGAAACATTTTATAACAAAAATATATGAACTGTTTTAGGAGAAAGATATGAAAGAAAAGAGAATAGAAAAAATACTTGAAGAAATAGAGAAAAATGGTATAGTTTCTGTAAATGAGCTCAGTCAAAAACTTAGTGTAACTAGAATGACTATTGGAAGAGACTTAAAATTATTAGAAGATAATAATATAGTAAAAAGAATCCATGGTGGAGCGGTGAAAAATAGTGATATGGACCTAATGGAACTGACTCACTTACAAAAAAAAGAGATAAATGTAGAAAATAAAGAGGAAATAGGACGAATAGCATCAAGGCTTATAGACAACGGTGATATATTATTTATAGGTGCTAGTACAACAAATGAGTTTCTTATGAAAAATATAAAAGATAAGAGAATACGGATAATAACAAATTCTTATTATATTTTTGAACAGTATAAAAATAATGAGAATTTTGAGTTAATTATAACTGGAGGTTGGTGGAGAGAAAAATCGGGTGCATTTGTTGGTGAAGCAGCTGATAAGATGCTTTCAAATCTAGAGGTAGATAAATGTTTCATAGGAGCAAATGGAATAAAAGATAATCTAATTACGAATTCTAATAAAGATGAAGCTAGTTTGCAAAATATTATTATGAATAATTCAAAAAAGAATTTTTTATTAATAGATAGTAATAAATTTGAGTTAAAAGATTTATACTCATTTTATAAAATTGAAGACTTAGACGCAATAGTAACAGATAGTAAATTAGATACAGATATAAAAGAAAAATACAGTGTTTTAACAGTGGTATTAAATAAATAATTTATAAAAAATTCCAGAATTTCTGGAATTTTTTTTATGAAAAGAAAAATATTGATATTGACAAATTCAATAATCAGGTTATAATAATAATGTAACAAATTGTAACATAATATAACATAATATAACAAAATGTAATAAAAATTGATTTGATAATAAAAAGATAAGGGAGGAAACAAATGAAAATTGGAATAGGAAGTTCAGAAGATGGAAAAGTTTTAAAAGAGTTTTTAGAAAAACATCTATTAAAAGAGGGGTATGAAATAATTGATTACTCAAAAGAGAATAATGATATTTTTGATGTATCTTGTAAAATTTCAAAGGGAATACTAAAAAATGAAATAGAGAAGGGCGTTATATTAGATGACTATGGAAGTCTGCCTTTTATGATTTGTTCTAAACATAAAGGAATAGTTTGTGCTCAAGTTGGGGATGAACATTCAGCGAAGATGACCAGAGATCACAATAATACAACTATAATAACAATTGGTGCAGAGATTACAGGAAAAGAGCTTGCAAAGAGTATCTGTGATGTATTTATGAAATCTAATTATTCAGGTGGAAGACATCAGGTAAGAGTTGATATGATGAATAAAATGTAATAAGAAATTTAGAGTAGAAAATATGAAAAACAGGAGGAATTTATGAAAATAGCAATAGGTTGTGATCACATAGTCACAGAAACTAAAGATGGAGTAGTTAAATATTTGAGAGAACAGGGACATGAAGTTTCAGATGAGGGTACATATGATAAAGAAAGAACACATTATCCAATTTTTGCAAGAAAAGTAGGAGTAATGGTGCTAGAAAAAAAAGTAGAATTGGGAATAGTATTATGTGGTACAGGAGTAGGGATATCAAATGCTGTAAGTAAGGTTCCCGGAGTAAGAGCTGCTTTAGTAAGAGATGTTCTTACAGCGAAAATGGCAAAACAGAAATTAAATGCAAATGTAATAGGAGTGGGTGCAAGAATAACAGGTATAGGGCTTATACAAAATATACTTGATGAGTTTATAAATACTGAATATATAGAAACAGAAGAGAGTAAAAGAATAATTGAAAAAGTAGATTCTTTAAAAAAAGAGTATGAAGAGATAAAAAATGATAATTTCTTTGATGAATTTATTGAAAAATGGGATCAAGGATTTTATCACGATTAGGAAAATAAAGAAATAAAAAAGGAGTAGAATTATGACAAAAGAAGAAGTGATGATGATAGGTTTTGAAATCGTAGCTTATGCAGGAGAGGCTAGATCAAAACTATTAATGGCTATAAAAGCAGCTGAAAATAGCGAGTTTGACAAGGCGGAAGTATTAACAAAAGAAGCGGAAGAAGTATTACTTGATGCTCATGCTCAACAAACAGAAATGATACAGAAAGAGGCATCAGGGGAAGAAAATGAAATAGGATTTATAATGGTTCATGCACAGGATCATTTAATGGGAGCGATGCTTCTAAAAGACTTAACAAATCATTTTATAAAATTATATAAAAAATCTAATTAGTATATAGGGGTGTAAAAGTATGATGAAACTAGTAAAATGGATATCAAAAATGCAGCCATTTTTTAATAAAATATCTAATAATCCTTACTTAAGAGCAATAAGAGACGGCTTTATTACCTTAATACCAGTAATATTGTTTTCGAGTATATTTTTACTTATAGCATTTGTACCAAATGCTTTCGGATATTTCTTGCCAGATAATATAGTAGAGATGCTAATGAAGGCTTATTCACTATCAATGGGAATACTTGCAATGCTAATGGCAAGCACCATAGCTAGAAGCTTAACTGAAAATTTAAATGGGAAGATGGAAAAAACAAGGCAGATAAATGTTATTTCAGTTATGATAGCAGCTATAATTTCATTCTTATTATTAAGTGCAGATCTAAAAGAAGGAAGTATATCACTTGAATTTCTTGGTACAAAAGGCCTGCTGACTTCATTTGTAATTGGATTTATAGTACCAAATATATATAAGTTTTGTGTAAAAAGAAATATTACAATAAAACTGCCAAAAGAAGTTCCTGGAAATATCTCACAAACTTTTGCAGATATAATTCCTATTTCATTATCTGTAATGTTCTTTTGGGTATTTGATATTATAATAAGAAAATTTGTTGGAGTTGGTTTTAGTGCTTTAATTTTAGACTTATTTAAACCATTATTTTCAGCAGCAGATACATATCCAGGTTTAGCAATCATATTTGGAGCAATGGCATTCTTTTGGTTTGTGGGAATTCATGGACCATCAATAGTAGAGCCAGCTGTATCTGCAATATACCTAACAAATGTAGAGTTTAATTTTCTAATGTTTAGCAAGGGAGAGCATGCTTCTAAAACTTTATCACAGGGATCACAATACTTTGTTGCTACATTAGGAGGAACAGGAGCTACATTAGTAATAATCTTTATGATGGCATTTATAGCAAAATCAAAGCAGTTAAAAGCAGTGGGAAAAGCTTCAGTAATTCCGGGATTATTTGGAGTTAATGAACCAATACTATTTGGAGCACCAATTGTGTTAAATCCAATATTTTTTATTCCATTTATTTTAACTCCAATATTAAATGTGTGGATGTTGAAATTCTTTATAACATTGGGAATGAATGGTTTTGTTTATAATTTACCATGGACGACTCCGGGGCCATTAGGTTTAGTAATAGGTACAGGCTTTGCACCTTTGGCATTTTTATTAGTACCATTATTGCTAGTGGTGGATTTTATAGTATATTATCCCTTCTTAAAAACTTATGATTTACAGTTAATAGAAGAAGAAAAACAAAAAGGTGTAGAAATTATAGAAGAAGCAGAAGAAGAGAAAAAAGATATTATAGAGCAAGCATATGAAAAAAATAAAGATAAAAAAATAGCTGTACTTGTACTTTGTGCAAATGGAGCGACAAGTGGGATGTTAGCAAATGCAATATCAGATGGAGCAAAACAGGAAAATATAAATTTAGAATCAAAAGCTATGGCTTATGGACAACATAGAGAAATACTGGATCAGTTTGATCTAATAATATTAGCACCACAAATGGCATCTATGCTCGATGAACTGCTAATAGAAACAGATAAGGTAGGAATAAAAGCTATTTCCACAGGAGGAAAAGAATATGTGGGTATGACAAGAGACTCTAAAAAAGCTTTAGAATTAGTATTAAGAAATATTTAGGAGGAAAAAATGAAAAAGTTTTCAGAAGATTTTATTTTTGGAGCTGCTACAGCAGCATATCAAGCTGAGGGAGCTGCTAATATAGACGGTAGAGGCAAGTGCTATTGGGATGAATATTTTCATAGGGCGGAAAGTACTTTTAATGGTGATGTGGCAAGTGATTTCTATCATAAGTATAAAGATGACATAAAATTATGTGAAGATTTTGGAATAAATGGAATAAGAATTTCAATTTCTTGGAGTAGAATTTTTCCTGAAGGATTTGGAGAAGTAAATAAAAAAGGCCTTGAGTATTATAATAATTTAATAGATGAGTGTATAAAAAATGGAGTTGAACCCTTTGTAACAATGCATCATTTTGATACCCCATTATCACTATTTAAAAATGGAGATTGGTTAGATAGAAAAAACATTGACTATTTTGTGGAATTTTCAAAAGTATGTTTTGAAAACTTTGGAGATAGAGTAAAAAAATGGATTACAATAAACGAACCTTGGTCTGTCGTTGCAGGGCAATATATCATTGGACACTTCCCTCCTAATATAAAATATGATATTCCAAAAGCTATTCAGGCAATGCATAATATGTGTTTAGCGCATTCAAAGGCAGTAATAGAATATAAAAAAATGAATTTAGATGGTGAAATTGGAATTGTACATATTTTAGAATCCAAATATCCAATTTCTAATTCAGAAGGTGATAAAAGAGCAGCATATTTAGAAGACACATTAGCCAATACATTTATGCTAGATGCTTGTTTATTAGGGGAATATCAAAAAGAAACATATGAAACAATATTAGAGATATTAGAAAATTATAATTCAAAGTTAGATATAAAAGACGATGATAGAAGCATTTTAAAAAAAGCTGCTAGATTAAATGATTTTCTGGGATTAAATTATTATGCTAGTCATTTTTTAAAAGAATATAATGGAGAGACTGAAATTTTTCATAATGGTACAGGAGAAAAAGGAACAAGTGTATTTAGAATAAAAGGAGTAGGAGAAAGAGTTAAAAACCCAGAAATTCCAATAACAGATTGGGATTGGCCGATATATCCAAAGGGTCTCTTGGATATGTTAATAAGAATAAAAAATGACTATGTTAGTTATAAAAAAATATATGTAACTGAAAATGGTATGGGTTATAAAGATGACTTTATTAATGGAGAGATAGATGATACAGCAAGAATAAACTATGTTAGAGAACATATGGAGGCAATAATTGAAGCTGTTTCAAATGGTGTAAATGTAAAAGGTTACTTTATTTGGTCTTTGATGGATGTATTATCTTGGACAAATGGTTTTAATAAAAGATATGGATTATTTTATGTGGATTTTGTTACACAGGAGAGATATCCTAAAAAAAGTGCTTATTGGTATAAAGAGATGTCGGAAAGTAAAGAGGTGAAATAGATAAATAAAGGGATTAAACTCGTTATGTTAGGAGTTAATCCCTTTATTTTTACTATATTAAATTAGAGAATAGAAGTACATGAAATTAAGTGATTCTAGTTCTTCTCAATTTCAACAATAAATTTATTTTTATCTCCTCTATAAAAACATTTCGAAAATTCCATAGGAATATTTTTATCAGAATAAGCAATCGTTTCAAAGTAAAAAACAGGATCATTTTTTGTCACTGTTAGTAAAGTAGCGATTTTTTTATTAGCTTTTTGTACTTCAAAAGTACGAACGGCTCTTTTTATATTTATTTTTTTTTCTTCTAATGAATCATATAAAGAAACTTTTTCAAAGTCCTTTTCAAATAAAAATTCAGCTCTATTATACGGAATATAAGTAGTAACCACTAAAAGAGGTTCATTATTAGCATATCTTAATCTAACGAGCTTTATTACTTTTTCCCCATTTTTTAGGTTTAGTTTCTCTTGAGTTACTTCATCTGGAAGAAAAAGTTTTTTTTCTAAGACCTTAGTACCTGGACTTACACCTTTTTGAGACATTTCATCATTAAAGTTTTGTATTATATGTGTGAAATCTTGTTTTATTTTTTTATCAGATGAAACATATGTTCCTTTTCCTTTTATACGAATTAAGTTACCATTTTCTACCAAAATATTTAGAGCTTTTCTTATAGTTGGTCTACTCACATTATAAAGTTCACATAAATCAAGTTCTTTAGGTATAATTTCTCCATATGAAAAAACTCCATTTTGTATATCGTTATAAATAATATCAAGAATTTGCTCGTACAAAGGGATTCCAATGTTTTTATCTATCTTGCTCATAAAATGATACTCCTTAATAAATTTTATTAGTTAATATAATTGATTTTATATCATTTTCATAAATAATTCAAATGAATAATTTTTTTATCAAAGTTTTATAGCTTTTTCATTGAGGTTTCGCCAAGTCTAAATTTTTTGATAAAACTAAAATTTATAATTTAAAAATTTAAAAATAAGTAGAAAATTGTAATTTGGTAAAAGCTTTTAAAATATAAATCTATTTTAAATTATGATACAAAGCTTATATCTACAGCTGAAAAGATATACTTAATAAAAAAAGAATAAAAAAAAGGAATTTTCTATTGACAAAATTTAAATATATGGTAACATATAGTGACATAACATTACATATAATTACATAACATCACATTATGTTACATGGATATTAAAAGAAGGAGGTATTTTATGGAAGTATTTCATTTCGGTGCAGGTAGTATAGGGCGTGGATTTATTGGGAAGATCCTATTTGAGAATTCATATAATGTTACTTTTATCGATGTAAATAAAGAAATGATAGAACAACTAAATAAGGATAATGAATATGAAGTAGAAACTGTTGGATTTAACCGTAAAATAGAAGTAGTAAAAAATGTAAATGGTATTTTATCAAGTGATATAGATAAAATAAAAAAAGAGTGTATTAATAAAAATCTTATAACAACTGCTGTTGGAGCAAATATATTAGAAATAATAGCTCCTGTAATAGCTGAAATAATAAAAGAGAGAAAAGAAAAGAATATATCAGAATTTTTAAATGTTATAGCATGTGAGAATAAATTAAATGCATCTACTTTTTTGAAATCAAAAGTAAAAGAGTATTTTAATGACACAGAAAATGAATATTTAGAAACTTATGTAGGATTTGTAAATTCAGCTGTGGATAGACTTATTCCTCCTAGAAAAATTGAAGGAGAAAAGATAACATATACAATAGTTGAGGAATTCCATGAATGGATAGTAGATGAGACACTTATAAAAGGTGATCTTTCATTAGAAGGAATGATAAAAACTAAAACATTATTTCCTTATATAGAAAGAAAACTTTTTACAGTAAATACAGGACATATAATAGCGGCTCATATGGGATTTTATGAATCACACGAAACTATTGATGAAGCAGTACTTGATGAAAAAGTGAGAAAAATAGTTATTGGCGCAATGGAAGAAAGCGGCGCTGTACTAATAAAAAGATATAATTTTGATGAAGCAGAACATGAGAAATACATAAAAAAAATAATAAAAAGATTTGAAAATAAGTATCTAGGGGATACTACTGTAAGAGTAGGAAGAGAACCTATAAGAAAACTTGGTATTAATGAAAGACTAACTAGACCTTTATTAGGAACAATTGAATATAATATTTCAAATGAAAATTTAGTAAAAGGAATAGCGTATCTACTAAAGTTTGATGTTAATACTGATGAAGAATCAGTAAAACTTCAAAAAGAAATAAAAGACAACGGTGTCGAAAAAACATTAAGAAGAGTAACAGAAGATAAACTTTCAGATGAAGTAATACAAAAAATAATAACATATTACGAAACACTATAAAAATAAAATTTTGGAGGACACAATGGAAAAAAAGGATTTAGCTCAAATGATCGATCATACACAGTTAAGAGCGTATGCAGTAAAAGAAGATTTTGTAAAACTTTGTACAGAGGCAAAAGATTATGGATTTAAAATGGTAGCAATAAACTCTTATCCTGTGGAAATATGCAGCGAATTATTAAAAGGAACAGGAGTACATGTAGGAGCAGCG
>JAGOZX010000143.1 GCA_018058425.1 Sebaldella sp. | reverse complement strand
CCACTATTATTTAAGTCTTTCCCTACTGTTACACTTGTTTCTCCATAAGCAGTTCCTGAATTATCTAAATTACCTTTGATATCTAACTTATCTCCTGCTACTATTTTACCTTGATTGTTTGTATCTCCTGCTACATTTACATTACCTTCAGTTTGTAAATCTGATTTATTATTTAAATTACCACCTACAGTTACTTCTTCAGCTCCATATACTAATTCCTCTGAATCTAAGTCTTTTCCTATTGTAAGTGATTTTTCCGAGATAATCTGTCCAGTACTTTTAGTATTCTTATCTATTACTATATTCCCTTTTGCATATATTGTATTGTTGTTATCCAAATCTCCTGTTATTCTTACATCATTTGCTTGTGTACCATTCCCATTAAGAGTTACCTTATCTGCATCTATTGTAAGGTTTCCTTCTGTATATGTAGATGTATTTTGAGTATATTCTTTTCCTTTTATATCTATCTGTTCTTTAGCTTGTGTACGATTTGTTACAATAGTACCGTCAGCATTGATTTTTACTACCCTTTCTCCGATCACATCGCCCATTACGCCGACATTTCCATTTGAAGCCACAATTTTTATTTGTGAACCGTAAATACTTCCAAATGCTGATGAAGATATTAATAACTCATTGTTATTTGCTCCTTGATTCGCATATTGCTTTGTATTTGGGTTATAGTCAAAGTTTCCTGCTATTAGGTCAACATCTGCTCCACTTCCATTTATTTGGCCATCTATATTTATCTTTTGTGAAAGTAATGCTAAGTATCTTAAGCCTTCTGCATTTATTCCTTCTCTTCCTATTGAGATATCTCCACCACGAATATTAAATGGCATTATATTTCCATTTGCATCTAAGTTTACATTTGATGTAGTGAACATTACATCTCTAAAGTTGATGAATCCAGTGTTATTCAAGTAAAAACCGTTGGGGCTAGAAAATATAACATCAGTTTTATCATGACTGATTACTTCTAAAAAGTTTTCTATTTCTACTCTATTATTTCCTCCAACTCTATTTAGAATTAGCTGAGCTGCTTGATCTTTGCTTAAGTTTGGATTGGCTGCCATTAATCCTGCTAGATAACTCCGACCTACTCCTGTACTGAAATTATTAAACACCGTACCATCTTTTGTTCTGAACTCCTCAAAATCATTTACACTTATTCCTTTACTATTTGGTGTATTAATGTTGATTATTGTCGCTGCATTATTATTTGATCTATCTATTGTTGTATTTTGATTTGTGTTTGGACTTAACCGGATCTCGCCAAACATGATGTTTGTGAACATTCCAAGTAATAAGCCAATTCCAACATTTCTCTTTATTATCTTCTTCAATATTCGATTACTTTTCTTCTTTCCCATTTTTCTCCTCCATATCATTTAATTTTTTTATACCCCTATTTTATTGAACTCTTCTTACATTGCAGAACACAATATTTATTTTTAATTAATTATAACTATTTTATAATATTTTTTATACTTTCGTTGATCCTTTTTGTTATTTTAAAAAATTTGAATTTTCTTCACAAACACAAATTAGATATCAGAGATATCTTTCTTTTTTATATTCTATTCTATCACTCAATTCAAATTTAAAATATTTGAATTATAGTTTATCTGCTCTATTTTTCTTTTTATATTTTCTCTTGAAGTCTTTACACTTAGTTTAGTACATTCTGAAATTAACTTTTTTAATCTCTGTAGAGCTCCTAATATCTTTTTACCTGTTTTCTCTCTTAAAGCTCTTATATCTAATTGTTTTAGACCTTTATTTATTTCCTCTGCATGATCATTTAGCCATTCACCTTTTACTGTTAATGGTTCTTCTGTATAGTTCTTTTCTAAATATCCTTCTATTCCTTCTCTACATAGCCCTTTTTCTATTAATTCCAATAATTCAAGAAACTTTTCTTGTTTAAATTTCTCTAATTTAAATATTTCGCTCACTAAATTTAAAGGAAGTGTTTCTATTGTTTCTTTTCCTCTTTCACTATTTAACATTAGATACAGTCTATATCTCTGCATTTGTCTACATACTGAACTCATGTCATATCCTGTTTTAGATACCCATTTCTTAAATTCTGTATAGTTATTTAATTCCACTTTTGTTTCTGTAAAAACTCTACCTAATTCTATTGATAATGTTTTCTTAAATGTTCTTATTCTTATTGCTTTTTCTTCCAATTCTAAGTTATTTAATTCCAATAAATCCTGCATTTGTCTCCTCCTTACTTTTCCCCAGTTCTCTTCTTAATTAAAAAATAGAAAATACTCTTAAAGCTACATATTAAGTTATCTTTCAAAATTCTTTTTGACTCCACACTTTATATTACTTTCATTTATTTTCTATTTACTCTTATATTGTTTTCACACTTTTTCTTTCACTATTATTGTACCGTTATTAAGTTATTTTGTCAATAAGTTATAACTAAAAATTAATATAATTTATTTTAATCAAAGATAAATATATGTATTTTTTTGCATTTTATACTATATTATTAGATTTTATTTTTTATAATTAATTCTTTATTTTTAAAATTTTTCTAATCTATTTGTTATTTTTATATATGATTTTTTGTTGACAATTGAGCATTCATTCTTACGAATTTTAAAAAATTATAAGATATTCAACTTGAATTGTTAAATTAAGTGCATTACTAAAGTAATTAAGAAATTATAAATATAATAATTATTCTCATTTCTAAAATAAAAATAAGACACTACAATATATTTAAATTTCCTAATAAATATACTACAGTATCTTATATAATAAACTAATTTATCTTCTTACATTATCCTCAATCCATTTAATATCTGCTTTATCAAACTTTATATTTACTTCTTCTCCTGTATCTTCTAATATTTTCTTAGCAATAAGCTCATTCACAGGACTAATAATATTAAAATGATCTGCATTTTTTATCTTATATGAATAAAAAGGAACATTACTTTTATCTGCAATCTTTTGAACTTCATAAAATTCTGACCAGTAATACTGATCACCCTCAAAATAAAATGTAGGTGAATGTAGTGAAGTTATAAATGTTCTTGGTGAACGAAGTCTAAACTCCTCTGGATTATTTTGATTAAAAGGTATTGCAACCATCATTTCCCCTCTTTCAATACGAAGTTTTAAATCTGGTATTCCTCCTAATGAAAACGCTGCTCTAAATCCTTTTGAAAATTCATTTCCTAATAATACCTTTGTACCACCTGTACTATGACCAACTACGTAAATTCTTTCAGGATCAACATATGGAATTTTCGCCAAATATTCTCTAGCAGATTCCAAGTCACTTATTTCTCCATAAAACATTTCATATTTCCCAGGATTATTATTTTCTCCTCTAAAGCTTGGAATCATTGTAACAATTCCTGCTTCTCTAAATGCTTTTCCTGTTTGGTCATTTTCCCAAGGCTGATCTGTCCAGAAGAAATCATCATTTCCTATTCCTCCATAACCACCATTTAACCAAATAACTGCTGGATGCTTCTTTCCATCTTTAGGATCGGGCGTTAAAAATGCTGCCATATCTCCATCTTTTGCTGGATATTTAATAAGTGAAAAAATTTCTTTTGGAGGAGTTGCTGGCTCTCCATCTCCTACAAAGCTTGTATCTACTATTTCTGTTTGAAACTTAGAACGAGCTGTTGCTAGGTCTTCTTTACTTACTTCAAAGCTAGCTTTTATATCTTGCTTATCTGACTTTTCTTTTTCATTATTTTGTGATTTTCCACATGAAGTTAGAAGGATTGATGCTCCTAATACTAATAGTATAGAAATATTTTTTATATTTATATGAAACTTATATTTTTTATTCATTTATTTCTCCTTCTTTTTTATTGTTTCAAATATCATAACATTTATTTGAAATTTTTCAAAGTTTTTGAAAGTTTTTGAAGGTAATTATACATTTCCATCATTAAAAAATGATAACCTCATTCTGTCATTCTGAGGAGTGAAACGACGTGAGAATCTGGAACTTCCGTGTATTTTAACAATGTAACAAAATAGCACCAAAAAAGCTGAACTTAGGTTCAGCTTTTTGATATAATTATTATGGCTTCACAAAAGCCATAATTTTAAATATCGAAGGTGTCTTATGTCCGAAGCTATAACACTTTTAGTGTTTCTGTATATTATTTACAGAATAACCTAGTAAGAAGATACCTCATTTTTATTTTATTTAAAAACTGCTATAACATTTTATATTGTTATAACAGTTTTAATTTTATTTTTCTATCCATTCCACTCTAAATTTGTGGTTCCCATTACTTCTTTTGCCATTAATCCATATTCAAAATACTTATGTTTTACTTCTGAATTTAATATTATTGCAATATCTATTATTTCAAATATTGCATCTTTTAGTCCAGGATACTTTGTTTTTAGTGCTTCTAGTTTTTCTATTAGTTTCTTTTCTTGTAGAAATAATGAATTAGTGTCTTTTTCTTCTTCATACATCTCCTCTAAAAATTGAAATATTAAGTTTTTTTGTCTTGTTTCCATATAACCACTCTCCCTTTTAATTTCAAAATGTATATTTATAAATATACATCTATAGATAGATTATATAAAATTATGGAAGTAGTGTCAATGCTTATTTTATTAATAATTTACACTTTTTATTAC
>JAGOZX010000142.1 GCA_018058425.1 Sebaldella sp. | reverse complement strand
TTCTCTTGCACATAGGAAATATCCTGTTGTATTAACAGCCATCGATAAATTCCAATCAGCTAAAGGGAAATTAGTTATTTTATAACTTCTAGCTATTCCTGCGCTATACACTAGTAAATCAACTCTTCCAAACTTTTCTTTAATAGCATCCATCATTTTATTTACATCATCTTCATTTGCCGCATCTACTTTTACTCCTAAAGTAGAGACCTTGTATTTACCTTCTATATCTTTTGCTGTTCCTACAGCACTTTCTTGATTCAAATCTGCTACTACAACATCATAACCTTCTTTTGCCAATCCTTCAGATAAAAAAGCTCCTAATGTTTGTCCTCCACCTACTACTAACGCAACTTTATTCATTAATATTTCTCCTCCTTATAAGCTATAAATTAATATGCTATCTCCAATTGTTAATTTAACTATTTCCTTTTTCTCAAGATGTAACATTCCTGGTTTTTCAGCTTCTACTTCACCATCAAATTTGAGAGTGATGTGTCCCAATTCAGCTAAATTAGTATTTACTACATCTCCTACTGCTGTAATTTTATAATCTACATTTCCAAGTTTAAGAATATCTCCTTCTTTAAGGTCTCCTTCCAAATCTGTACCTACATGAACAGCACAATATTCTTTGTAATCTTCATTTGCTTTTTCACCAAATAAAATAATAAATCCTTCTTCATATGATTCTTCTAAAAAATCTCCAAGATGTATTATTTCTCTTTCATATATCTTTTTCATATAAACACCTCAACATGTTTTATTTTGTTATATAGATGTGTGTAAGTCTCCCTACACACATCTTATTAATTTATCTGCTTCCGTATAATCCGAAACTAGCAAGCCATGCAATAACTACTGTAGGAGCTCCTGTTAAGAATCTTGAATATAAAACAGATGGTACTCCAACTTCTACCGTTTCTACTTCAGCTTCAGCTAATCCAAGTCCAACTGGAATGAAGTCACAAGCTGCTTGAGAGTTAATTGCAAATAAAGCAGGTAAAGCTAAATGAGGAGGAATATTTCCTTTTCCTATTTCTACTCCTATTAGAACTCCAACTACTTGGGCAATAACTGCTCCAGGTCCAAGGAATGGTGATAAAAATGGGAAAGAGCATACTAATGAAATACCAACAAGTCCTCCAATAGATCCAATATAAGGACTTAAGAATCTCGCAAATAAATCTCCAATTCCTGTTCCCAAAATTATTCCAATAAGCATAGATACAAAGGCCATAAAAGGTAGTATTGTTCCAGTTACAGTATTTATTGCATCTCTTCCTGATTGAAAAAATACTGCTACTACTGAACCCATTTTCATTCCTATTTTTGCCATTAAACTGTTACTTTGCTCAGTTATCTTTTTATCTGAAGAATATTTTGCCATTTTTACTGTATCCTCCTTCTCAATATCTTTCTCAAGTTTTCCTGCTTTTGTAGATTTTACAGTTTCGTCTGCATCATCTACGCAAACTATATCATTGGGTCTTACTGCTGACACATATATGTCTTCTGTAATATATTTTGCTAAAGGACCACTTTTTCCTGTAGCATGAAGATTTACTGTAGGTATTTCTTTTTTGGGATATAATCCGCATCTTAATGTACCTCCGCAGTCAATTATAGCAACCATTGTTTCTTCATCTTTAGCTGCTGACTTAAATCCATCGATAAGTTCTCCACCACTTAATTCAGCCATTTTTATAGCTATCTCAGGGATAGAACCTCCTGTTATAAAAACAATTTTATTTCTATTCTCTGTTGGAGTTAAGACTAATGGACCACCAAAGCCTCCAGGACCAGCAGAAATTTTTATAGTTTTATACATACTGCATTCATCTCCCTAAAATTAAATTACTAGTTCTCTTCTTAATTTGATTTGTTGTTGTTTTTCTACATATGAAGTAGTAAAATCAGTAACCCAACCTCTAAAGAAGTTTGTAACAATACCAACTAATAAATATCTAACTGCTAAATCACTAGTAGATAATCCTAATGTTTGAATTCCATTTGCAACACCTAAATATACAAATAGTTCTCCAGGATTAATATGTGGAAATAATCCATTCATAGTATGACAAGAAAATGACGATGCTGCGTAATAACTTGGTTTATATCTTTCAGGTAAGAATCTACCTAATGATAACGTCATAGGGTTGCAAAAGAAAAATGTTCCTAAAACAGGTAGAACTAAATATCTTGTTATAGGATTAGCACTGCTTTTTTTAGCAAGCCTTTCTATTCTATCTGTTCCAACTAATCTAATAAGTGCATTCATAGCTACCATCAACATAATAAGTAAAGGAACTATTCCTGTTACCATTCCTACAAAGGTGTCGCCACCTTTTTTAAACATACCTATAAAGACTTCTGCAAAATGTGCAAATGATCCCATATTCATGAACCTCCTAAAGTTTTTTCTTAGAATATAAATATCTAAGTTTAGAGAACTACATATCTTTTTCCGGAAAAAATGTTTTCAATTCGTCTCTTATGTTTGGAATATTAGCAGATTGCACAATAAGAAATCAATTCTGATAAAAAAATATTTATTTTTCTGAAAAATTGTGTTACAATTAAAAAAAACGACTCAATTAAAATTTAAAGTCGTTTTTAAAAAACCTTATTTTATTACATAGGAGGATATTTTGATAACAACAAATTTACCAGAAGTAGAAGTAGAACCTGAATTAAATAAGAACGAAAAAATAATTTTTGAATATCTTTTAAATGAGTTAGAAATTTCTAATTCAAAAAGCTTAAAACTATCTTTAAACTCATTCAAAAATGACTTGGATATGATACAGAATCTTTTTGAAAGGATATTTGAATTTTCAACAAAGAAAATAGTTGTTAAAGATAAAGGAACTGGAACGAGAACTTTATGCTTTAATATCATAGATAGTTACTCAATTATTGATAATAACTTGTTAATTGTTTTCTCAGAACCAATTTATGAGTTATTTACGAATAAACAAACCGATTTTCATATTTATTCTTTACTATTTCAAAATAAATATACTCTTAGATTATTTAAAGTTTTTAATAAAAGTTCATCTACTTTAACTATTTCATTAGACGAACTTAAAAAAAGTATAGATTTAGAAGATTGTTACAATAGACTTTATGATTTTGAAAAAAAAATATTAAAAAATAGCATAGAAGAGATAAATTCATATACAAATTTAAGTGTTAAATATCAAAAAAAATATTCCAAAGTAAAAGATGAACCTATGAAGCTACTTTTTACAATAACGAAAAAGTCTGAAAGAGGGCCAGAATACCATGATAACTTTAAAAAATCATATAATGAACTTATAGAAAAATTCAAAACGATTTATGATTTTTAGGATTATAAAAAATTAGCTTGAAAATAAAAATATTGCATCTTAAATTTATTGAAAAACTATTTAACAACGGTTATTAGAAAGAATTTAAAAAGTTAGTTCAAAAATCCGAAATTTTCTATCCAATAAGGGCATTTAAAGTCAATAAATATAGAAATTAGTTTTATAACTCTAGCAAAAACTCACTATTCAACCTTTAAACAAATAAAATTAACGATTTCCATGTTTGTGACATAATAAAAAGGCAATACTATCAAAAATACATATATTGAGAGAAGTCTCGTGAGACTCTCTCAACCCTTATTTACCGTAAGAATTTTAATGAGTCAATAGGGTATAGGCTTGATATAGCTTTGAAAAGTAGACCAAACGAAACAAATTAGAGGCTGCTAGTATAACTCAGCGAGCAAGATGAAAGGATCAGCGCGATGCCTTGTACCCCGACTTACTTAGAAAATAAAAAAATAAGGATAGGTGTAAACCGTTAATCGAAATAAAAAAGTTCTTAGCAGAAGAGAATCAAATGCCAAGAACTTTTTTATGTTTTCTTTTTTTGATGTATTTTAAGCTAATTTTATTGATTTAGTCATTATTTTCCTCAAAAGTTCTACTTTCAAAATAAGTATTTTTTTCTATATCAAAAATGGTATCAGTAATTGAATGGTAATAAGTTCCACCAGGGTAGATTGATGAATTATCTAAATTAAGCCAATATTCACCGTTTCCATCAATTCTATAATGAGTTATGTTTTGAGAATCAATTGAAAAATTTGTAGTTTCAAATTCCATTAATTCATTAATTAGAGATAAAGCTTTTTCTTTATTATTTGAAAGATAAACTTCAGCATAAGTATGCTCCTCGGAATTATTATGACCGTAAACAATTCTAGTTCTTTCACCCATACTTTTTATACTACTGGCAATTAATATCGCAAAATCTTCATCATTTCCTGTTAAATTACTTTGAATAATTTCAGAAGCTTTTTTATCACTTTCCTTATTATTTGGATTCTCTAGATAGTTCCATTTAGTTGCTAAGTAATTATGAATGTAGGCTATTTTTATTATGGAAGGTTCACTTGAAATATTTACAACAAGAGAATTATAAAAATTTTGTGTAACAGGGTCTTCTACATTTACTCTTTCTTTAATCTTATTTAAAGTACTTAACTCATTGGAAGTGCTATTAGGAATATCCAAAGGAGTCGATGGTAATTGATTTGGAGTATTTTTAATGATGGCAAAAACTATTAACCCTAAAATTATCAAATAAACAAATTTTCTTAAAGAATTTTTAGTTTTTTTCTCATAATTTTTCCTCGGCTTACTTGCAAGAACCTTGCTACTATCTATAATAGAACTGCTTC
>JAGOZX010000141.1 GCA_018058425.1 Sebaldella sp. | reverse complement strand
GTTGGGTGTTCATAGTGGTATTATACCATATTATGAATAGAAAATGAGCCTTTCGGCTCATTTTTTACTGTCTTTTTTTTGTTCTGTCCTCTTTTTGGGGTACAGTTCATTTTGAGACAGCCCCTTTCTTCTGTCTTCCCATCAACTGCTGATAGAGAATCATCTAAAATTAGTACATCACCTTTTCTTACAAATGCCCTAGCTAGTGATAATCTCTGCTTTTGACCACCTGATAACATAACTCCTGATTCTCCTGTTACTGTTTCCAATCCATTTGTTAGTGTATGAATATCTTTTGTAAAGTCTGCATGTTCTATTGCAGTCATTACTTCCTCATTACTTGCATTTATATTACCTACTTTTATATTCTCATAAACTGTTTTAGAAAAAACTATATGTTCCTGAGGTACATAAGCAATATACTTTCTCACACTTTCAGCATTATAATCTAAAATAGATTTTCCATTTATTTTTAGCTCTCCTGAACCTAGTTCATATTGACGAAGAAGCTGTCTAATTATAGTTGTTTTACCACTTCCAGTAGTTCCTACAATTCCTAAAGTTTCTCCTTTAGATATCTTTATACTAAAAGAATTTAAACTTTCATTTGTAGAATCTGGATATGAAAAGTTATAATCTTTAAACTCTATACTTTCTATTCCTGATATCTCTAGAGGCTTCTCTGGAATAACAATATCACTCTTTTCTTCATATACAGCATCTATTCTATCATACGATCCGCTTCCTCTTTGTAGAGTATTTATAAATGCTCCAAGAGCAAATATAGGCCACTCCAACATCATTACATAAACAAGATAAGTTATTAAACGTCCTGTTGTCATATTACTTTTAAATACATCTATAATTCCAAAAATAAGAGCTAATGTTAATGCAAAAGTAAAAACACCTATAAATAAAGGCTCATATAAAGAAATTACTTTTGAAAAAGCTATACTTTTATTATATGTATCTTTTGATTTATCTAATAATTTTTTTATATCTTCTTGCTCTTTTGCATAAGCTCTAATAACTCTAACACCAACTATTGATTCCAATACACTGTTACTTAATAAACTAGTAGACTGTTGTCTATCTTCATATAGTTTTTCAACTGCTTTTTCTAATTTATTAACAAAAAATGGTATTATCAATATTGGTATTAAGACTATAATTGACAGCTTTACATTTATAAAAAACATACTTGCAAGAAGTAATGTCAAATAAAGTGAAGCTTCTCCAAGCATAAAAAAACCAAAATCTACAGCTTCATTCACTGCATTTATATCCTCTGTGGCTCTTGACATCAAATCTCCAGTTTGATACTTCTTAAAAAATTTCCCATCTAATATAATAATATGATGAAAAAATTTCTTTGTTAGTTTAAAAGATGCTATATTTGCATTTTGTATGAATATGTAATTCCAGATCCCTGTTGTCACATATCCTATTACAATTATCGCAACTAGTACTCCTACTATAGCAGTAAGCTTAGAGTTTGTCAGAGTTCTCATTGTCATTTGATCTATTGTATAACCTGTAATCCATGGTACCACTAATGAAAATATATCCCCTATTAATAGCATTGCCAATGCTATTAAATACTTATACTTCATTTCTTTTATGAACCAACCTAATTGTTTGAATATTTTAAACATTTTTTCCTCCCTGTTTTCTTAATATTTATTTAGTATTAAGGTGCTTATTTAAATTTTATTTAAAATAAAAAAGTAAGGCAAGCACACCCTACTTAAATTATATAATTATTCTATTATTTTTAAGCTGCACCTCTAAAATAGAGATACAAAACCTCTATTTATCATAAGTATAGAAGCTAATCACGGATCTATCAGCCACTACCCTGTTTGCTATTCTATTGTTGTATTTTTCAAAAAGCTTAATATCCATGATTACACCCTCTTTCCTTAAAAATTTTTTTATTTAAAAAATCTTATCATGTTTTAATTATATATGTCAAGACAAATATTAAAACTATGCTTATTTTTATGCTACTATATGTATAATTTTTAAATTATTCTTATTTATTAATTATACAAAAAGCATATTTATTATCCTTTTTATCTTCCATAAAGTTTTGTTATTCTTCTTATTTCATCAGATAAATTAGTTGTTAAATCTTCCTCTTTCATTCTCCACTGCCAATTTCCACTGGCAATTCCAGGAATATTTATTCTTGCATCACTCCCTAATCCTAAGAAATCCTGCATTGGGGCTATTGCCATATTAGCTACTGATCTCCAAGCTCCCTTTATAAACCTCCAGTGTATTTCATTATCTGTAAAGATATCTAAGTAATCTCTCACATATTCTTTATCTTGAGTACTAGCCTTTGAATACCAACCCACAATAGTATCATTATCATGAGTTCCTGTATAAACAACACAATTACTATTATAAGAATGGGGCAAATACTCATTTTCCTCATCAGAATCAAAAGCAAACTGTAAGATTTTCATTCCTGGAAACCCTGTTTCATTTCGTAATTCTACTACTTCTTTAGTGAGATTCCCTAAGTCTTCTGCTATAATTGGCAGGTCTCCTAAAGCTACCTTTATAGAATCAAAAAAATCTATTCCAGGCCCTTTTTCCCATATTCCAATTATAGCTGTTTTTTCTTTTGCTGGAACTGCCCAATATGACTCAAATCCTCTAAAATGATCTATTCTAATAATATCAGCTGTTTTCAAATTAGCTCTTACTCTTTCAATCCACCATTTATATCCTGTTTCCTTTAATTTTTCCCAATCAAATAATGGATTTCCCCATAACTGACCTGTTTTACTAAAGTAATCTGGTGGCACTCCTGCTACATTTATTGGTTTTCTTTCTTTATCAAATAAAAATATTTCTGAATTTGCCCATGCATCAGAGCTGTCAAATGCAACAAAAATAGGTATATCTCCAATTATGCTTATTCCTTTTGAATTTGCATAACCTTTTATCTCACCCCATTGATGAAAAAATAGATACTGAATAAAATTATTTAATTCTATCTCTTCTTTCAAGAGTTCTTTATATTTTTTCAAATCTTTTTCTTTACGAAGCTTTATTCCCTCATCCCATTTTGACCACTCATGTCCTTTAAAATGATACTTTAGAGATATAAAAAGTGAGTAATCTTCAAGCCAAAATGAATTCTCTTCCTTAAAAATCTCTAATTCAAATAGTATTTTCTCATTGTCTATGTTTTGCAAATTATCATATGCTTTTTTTAATAAAGGAAGTTTCTTTTTATACAGTGTTCCAAAATCCACATAATTAATATCTTTTTCTAATTCTGCACCTTCTATATCTTCAATTTTTAATAAGTCCAAAAGCACTAATTTTTCCAAGTCTATCAAAAAAGGATTTCCAGCAAATGCTGAGAAAGATTGATAAGGTGAATCTCCAAAACCTGTGGGACCTAAAGGAAATACCTGCCATAACTTTTGATTCGATCTATCTAAAAAATCTATAAACTTTACTGCATTTTCTCCTAATGTACCAATTCCATATTTACCAAATAATGATGATGGGTGTAATAATATACCTGAACTTCTAGGAAACATATGAACCTCCTTAAAATACTTATCTTTCAAATAAATTATAAAAATTTTAAATGCTTATTATTTTAATTAAATATAGCATATATATAAATTTTTGTCATTAAAATTTAATCTTCTCAAATAAACTTTGTGCTTCAAATTAAAAGCTTTCATATATTTTGAAAATGAAATTATTTTAAATTGACATTCATTTCAAATATTTGGTATAATTATAGTGAAATAGGAGGTGTATTTATTATGGTAAAAGTAACAAAAGAAATGAATATTATGGAAGCTGTTGAAAAGTATCCAATTATAGCTCAAGTATTAATGAGATATGGACTTGGATGTGTAGGCTGTATTATCTCAACTGCTGAAACTCTTGGTGAGGGTATAGCTGCTCACGGATTAAATCCTGATATTATAATTGAAGAAGTTAATATGATTTTAGATAAACAAGAAGCATAGATAGCTTTTTAATGCGAGTTAGAGCTGGCTGAATTTTTTCAGTCAGCTTTTTTTATATATAACAATTTTATCTAATATGATATAATTGAAAAAAATAAAAGGATGGTATAAATATTATGAAAAAATTATTGTTTTTACTAGTTTTTTGTACTTTAATAAGCTGTAAACAAGAAAAAAAATATGACGCGGATGAAGTACAAAAAATGGTTGAAAAAGGTCAGTGAAAATACATCACCAAAACCTTCTGAACGTATTTACAATGCAATTAGTAATTATAAAATGACAAGAGAACGAACTTATTACTTAGTTAAATTAAATAGTAAAATAGACCAACAATGATTTTAATTCTATATTCTAATTAAATCTTTAATTTTATAAAAGGTGTTTTGAAAAAGACACTTTTTTTAGTTATAAATTGAATTAAAATCTCAAGATTCTACTCTATTTCCTTTTTTAAATACAATTATATTATGGATGATTTTTTCATGATTTGAATTTCCCTAATAACAAAGTCTTTCAATCTCCACTCTTATTCACATTACATTATTATCCAAAAATTAAAGCATAAAAAAAAGTCCCTATATCTAGATATCTAAAGGAACTGTATAATAGTCAAAGTGGCGTACCTAAGAGGAGTCGAACCTCTAACCTTCTGGTCCGTAGCCAGACACTCTATCCAATTGAGCTATAGGTACAAAATAAAAAAATGGCGGAGAAGGAGGGATTTGAACCCTCGATCCAAGT
>JAGOZX010000140.1 GCA_018058425.1 Sebaldella sp. | reverse complement strand
AGTATTATTAGAGTTAAATAGTAGACCTAGAAAATGCTTAAATTACAACACACCACTAGAAGTACTACAATTATATTTATAGTTTCTTAATTATTTTAGTGGTGCATTTAATTTGACAATTCAAGAACAATAAATAAAGGAGATTTTTGTGGGAAATACTAATTTCTTTTTTCTTAGTGTTCCTAATGAATCCTGTTATGTTATAGTTATAGTATTTTATATTTTAAAATGTAATTCAAATTTCAGATAATATTTTATGAAACCTTAAAAATATTATGACTAGCAAATGATGTCTTATTTATTTGTAAATTTAGTAATAATGCTAGAAACTATTTTGTTAATAATTCAATTTCAAAACATTTAGTTTGCTTATATACTAAAATTACTCACTTAGAATATCATTATTATCTGGCAAAGTATACGTTTATTAAAGAAAAT
Source organism: Sebaldella sp. (assembly GCA_018058425.1). Lineage (GTDB taxonomy): Bacteria > Fusobacteriota > Fusobacteriia > Fusobacteriales > Leptotrichiaceae > Sebaldella. The sequence continues at coordinate 4,407 of JAGOZX010000140.1, read as the reverse complement.
TATTGGACAATATTATTTCTGTTAATTTTTATGTTACAATTGGGTTACAAATGTAGTAGGTAAGAAGTATGCAGTGATATAGTATTTTCAGTGTGTTAACATGGAAATAAAAAAGAAGACTTTGATACTACAGATGAATATCTAAAAGTAACTTATGATTGGGGTCAGAAAATTCAGTTCTTAATAAAAAATACATAAAAAGATACATAATGAATAAAAACAAAATACTGTGATAATTTTAAGTATTTTAATATAAATTTATTAAATATAGCTAATACACAAAATAGAATAAAAATAAATAGAAAAAAATAAGAAAAAAATGATATAATAGAATACATTATTATAATTTGATATTAGGATGACAGAAGTTAAACTATAATAGCTTTCAAATGCAATATAAACTAACAAGGGGTACACTTAGAATGAAAAAAAATATAATTATTTTAAACTTACTGTTCTTTTTTACCATATTTTCTGGATCAAAATCATTTGATAAAGGAATAGAGTATCTAGATAAAGGAAATTATAAAGTTGCAGAAGTTTATTTATTAAAGGCTTTAAAAGAGGATAAAGATAAAAACACATATTTTTATTTAGCGCTAATATATGGAGAACAAAAAAAATATGATTTAGCAGAAGAGAATTATAAAAAGGCAATAGAGAATGGAAGTGTGAGTTCTCTGAATAACTTGGCAATTTTATATTCACAGCAAGGAAAGAATGAATTAGCTGAGGAATACTATAAAAAGGCTATAGATAATGGAGTAAAGGATGCTGTTTATAATTTAGCAAATTTATATTACGTTTTAGATGAAATAGACTTAGCTAAAAAATATTATAAAATAGCAGTAAGTAACGGGGATAAGCAAGCGGAAGATATGCTGAAAATTATTGATATGGATATTCAAAAAATATTTTATTAATTAGTAATATAAATAGGATACTATAGATTTTAAAGTTTATAGAGAAATTTATTTTTAGAAAAAAATAGTTGCTTTAAAATAAAAAAAAATAGTATAATATTCTTAAAGAGAACAGAGATTTTATATTATAATAATATGGAAGTCAGTATTGTATATGGCTTCTTTTATTTTTATAAGTTAAAATATAAAGGAGAAGAAAATGGAGACAATGTCATTAGAAAAAGAAAAAATAAGTAAACTGCTTATAAAGTTTTCTACTCCAGCTATTGTAGGTATGTTAGTAAATGCACTATATGGAGCTGTGGACACTATGTTTGTGGGGAAATTTGTTAATGCTAAGGCATTAGCAGGAGTTGGTTTTACTTTCCCAGTAACAAATATAATTATGGCTTTTGGTATGCTTGTAGGTATAGGAGCAGCAGCTAGGATTTCAATAGCATTAGGTAGTAAAAAAAAAATAAGAGCAGAGAAAATATTAGGAAATGCAATAATTTTAATGGTGATAATTTCATTATTAATAAGTATAACTGGAGTTATTTTTGCAGGGCCAATTATGAAGTTTTTTGGTGCAAGTGGAGAAGTAGAAAATTATGCACTTATATTTATAAGAATAATGCTGGCAGGTTCAGTATTTCAAATAGTAGGTTTAGGGTTAAATAATGTGGTAAGAAGTACAGGAAGTCCTAAAATCGCAATGATAACAATGATAATAGGAGGAGTTGTAAATATTATATTAGATTATATATTTATAGTTCCACTTAAAATGGGTGTAGCTGGAGCAGCTTATGCTACAATAATAGCACAAGCTATAAGCTGTATATGGGTAGTAGCATATTTTTTTGGAAAGGGTAGTCTTTTAAAAATAAAGATTTCTAATTTAAAATTATCAATGCCAATAGTACTATCAATAATATCGATTGGAATGGCTCCATTCTTTCTACAAATAGCAGCAAGTATTATTCAGGTAATACTAAATAAACAAATAACTGATTATAGTTTTCAAAACTATAATGCAGTCAGTGCTATGGCCATTATTAGCAGATTAGCAATGATTCTGCTAATGCCTATTTTTGGAATAAATCAGGGAGTACAGCCTATAATAGGTTATAATTATGGAGCAAAACAGTACGATAGGGTAAAAGAAGCATTAAAGCTGGCAATGATAGCAGCGACAGTAATCTGTGTTTTAGATTTTGCTATAATTCAGTTACTGCCAGATAAATTATTAGGTTTATTTACAGATATTGAAAAAGATAAAGAAGTAATTACAATTGGTACTAATGCTATGAGAATTTATTGTTTAGGATTTTCGATGATAGGATTTCAAGTTATTGCATCAAGCTTTTTTCAATCAATTGGAAAGGCTGGAATGTCAATGGTACTTTCTCTATCAAGACAAGTAGGACTATTAATTCCATTATTAATAATATTACCAATGCTTTTAGGATTAAAAGGAATATGGATTGCAGCTCCAGTATCAGATTTTTTAGCATTTGCTATATCAATTTTTATGATTAGAAGAGAACTAAAGAATCTAGATAAAAGGAAAATGGAATTACTTTAATAAAAAAAAGAAAACTACTTTTTCATTATAATTAATGAGAGGGTAGTTTTTTATTTGAAATGATTATGCAAATATAATGGTTAAAAGACAAAAATTTCTAATTGCTTAATCTTTTCTTACATGGAAATATGCTTTAAATTATATTGTAAATAAAAAATAAAGTTTGTGGCTATTTTTTTTAATTGTAAATATTGTATTACATTTTTTTGAAAAAATATGTATAATATAATTATATTATGAAATAGATGCTGTAAATACAGAGATTATAATAATTTCAATTATGTATCGTAATTAATATGTCGGATAAAATCCTTGAAATAATTCATATATTATGATAGTATAACGAGTAGTAAAATTAGGAGGTATTCCATGATAACAGGGAAACCAAGCAGAAGAGAAAGTAATGAAACAAAAGAAAAACTTCTGAAAATATTTAATAAAGAAGTAGAAAATCCTGAAAGATATGATATTGTGTATGCACCAAGTATGAAGAAAAAACTGTTTAATAAAGAATGGATTTCACATATATTAGGTTTTAACATGAGAACAAAAGATATAATTTTGATTCAGCTTGATAATGAAGCTAAGGAAGTACAGGATAAGGTAATAGTGGAGCAGGAAGAGGTTCTGACTGGTAAAGTTTCAAGTAAAGGAAAGTATACGATTAAAACTCCAAGTAAAGAATTTGAATTTTTTGTACCTGTGTATACTTCAAAAGATTTAGGACAACTTCCAGTGGTGCAAAGTGAAGATTCTGAAAAATTTAGAGAATTTTTTGAAAATGAATTGATTCCAGTGAAGAAAGTAATAATAGAAAAGAAAGAAAAATAATTGACAAATAAGTCTTTATTATGTTAGAATATTGAAGCATACGCATTAAGAAGGTGAGCTAATACCTTACTTTAAGCGATTTAGATATTATGGAGGTGAAAGACATGTACGCAGTTATTAAAACAGGTGGTAAACAATACAAAGTTCAAGAGGGTACAGTTTTAGAAGTTGAGAAATTAGCAGCTGATATTGATACTGATATAGAATTAACAGAAGTATTGATGGTAAGCAATGGTGATAATGTAGAGGTAGGAAAACCTTTAGTGGATAAAGCTAAAGTTATAGCTACTATTAAAGCTCATGGAAAAGGCGACAAAAAGATCAACTTCAGATACAATAAAAAAACATATTACAGAAAAAAAGGTCACAGACAATTATTTACTAGAATTGAAATCAAATCAATCACGATATAATCATGGTTAAGATAGAAATTTATAGAAAAAATTTAAAAATAGTAAAATTCACTGTAAAAGGACATGCGGATTTTTCAGAATTCGGAACAGATATTGTTTGTTCAGCAGTGAGTATATCAGCAACACAAACTTTAAATGGTATTTTAGAATTACTAAAATTAAAACCAAAATATGAATATATAGAAGGATTTATAAGTTGTGATTTAGAAAATATAGATTTAAACGGAAAAGAAGATCAATTAGATATATTGTTAGAATCTATGTATGAGATGTTAAAAAATATATCAATAGAATATTCTAAAAATGTAAAATTAATAGAGAAGGAGGCATCCTAGTGATATTAAAGTTAAACTTACAGTTGTTCGCATCTAAAAAAGGACAAGGATCTACAAAAAATGGTAGAGACAGTAATCCTAAATATTTAGGTTTAAAAAGAACAGACGGTCAGCTGGTAAAAGCTGGAAATATAATAGTAAGACAAAGAGGAACTAAATTTCATCCTGGAACAAATATGGGTGTAGGTAGAGATTATACATTATTCGCTTTAACGGATGGATATGTAAAATTCGAGAAATTTGGAAGAGATAAAAAAAGAATTAGTATTTACTCTGAAAGAGTATAATTTAGATAGAAAATCATCAGTTTTGACTGGTGATTTTTTTATATAAATAATTAA
>JAGOZX010000023.1:36481-40483 GCA_018058425.1 Sebaldella sp. | reverse complement strand
ATTTAAGACCATTTGTTCCTTTTTTAGTTGTAATCATACCTTTTATTCCAATTTCACCCAATATACCTAAAAGCTCTTTTGATTTATGTCCCCATGGATTAGCAAAGTATTCAGCTTTTTTATCCAAGTGTTCTTCTACTATCATTTTATTTTGCAGAATTTCATTCTCTACTCTTTTTTTATATTCGTCAAATGTATACTTTTTCATATATTTTATTAGGTTATCATCCATTTCTTTCAGCAGCTTTTCTTCTCTTTCAGATATCTCAAGCTCATTATATTCTTCTAATAATTCATCATATTTTTTTATAAAATCATCTGTTATTTTATAGCCCTTTACTGCTGTTTCTCCTCTTTTCTTAAAAATAGGATATCCATTTTTTATTTCCTCTACTCCATATATATGTTTCATTTCTCTATAAAGTTCTTTGTTCTCTTTATCTTTTTCTCCAAAAAACCTACTTATTTTTAATTCATTAATTACTGAAAAATGTGAGTGTGTATGAAGTTGAAAATCTACAAGCCCACTATTGTACATTTCTTTTATTTGCTCCCAATTAAGATAAAATGGGTCAACGTCAATATATGCTGTATTTAAAAATATTGTTGCTTTTAAATTATATTGTTTTAATATTGGATAGGCATTTGTGTAATTATCTGCGTAACCATCATCAAAAGTAATTAACACACTATTTTTAGGAAGTTTATTATTCAATTTTTCCATTTCTTCAAATTTAAAAGTATTCATGTCTTTTAAGTTCTCAATTTGTTTAGTAAAAGTCTCTACATTAACTCCTTTATTTTCACTGATATTATGATACATAATACAAGGAATTCCTCTTTTATTGAAAAATATTATTACTACAATAAATAATACCAATACTATCATCACTATAAACATTATTTCTCCTATTCTTATTCCCATAAATTATACCAAATTTTAAAAATTTTAACAAATAAAAAAGGCGGATATCTCCACCTTTTCTAATTTATTCATTATTTTACATTAATTATTTTATATTATTTACTAATTTTTTGTATTGGAGGTGCAAACCAAGTTCCATCTAATACTTGTTTTTTTGATACATATAGTCTAAATGTTAGTGCAAATCCTTTTCCAGCTGGTGTTGGTAACCAATTTGCCTGTGAAACACCTTTTGGTTGTGTTGGCGCTAACCATATACTTAATGTTCCATCCTTATTTAGCTGTGCTCCTGTTACGTTATTTATTCCATATTTATTAAGTGAATTTGATACCACATGATAATCTGGTACACTATATAGCGTTATAGACCAAAATGAATTTACCATTGAATCTGGCAGGGCATCTTTAGGGAATTTAATCTCGTAAGTATTACTTCCATTTAATAACTGTTTACTATTATCTGTTAATCCAACAAAATATATAGCTTCATCAATTATATTAGCCCATAGACCACCATAATTTATAATATCACGTGCCATTATGTCATTTCCAAATTTTCCAGCTACATAACTCACAGACCATCCATTTTTTTGTGTTCCAAAACCTTGTGCTCCCTTTAAAAATTCTGGAATAGCATTAGTTTGAACAATATTCTCTACATAAGCTCTTGCATCTTTACCACTCTTTATATATTCTACTACTTTTTTCACCGTCGCTTGATATTCTGACGCTTTAGGCATAGAATCTGGATAAGATTTCAATACTTCATCTACTTTATCAAAAATTTCCACACTAATTAATTTTGAATTTGTAAAACTTGGTATTGAAACTGGCTGAGCTATTTTTATATTTTTAGGTACATCTAGTGTGAATTGCTTCTGTAACTTCACAGCTTCATCTGGTGTTTTTTGTAATTCCACACGAGCAAGAATTTTTATCTTATTTGACGGAATTTCTATTTTTACTGCATCTTTAGGGATATTTTTAGGACTTGTCCCCTTTAGTACAAAAGCAAATTTCCCATAAGGATGGTTTGGATAGTTTCTTTCATTTATATTTGTGACTACTTCACCCCAACCATCTAAAACTTGTACAGTATAATAACGTCCCACTATTTTAGGAACATTCATTATAACTGCCGAATCTTTATCCACAGCAATCCAAGATTCTAGATATGCTACATCAAGATTAGGATTAACAAACTGAGCTGATCCCAAAGGATTATATTTTATTGTATTATATCCTACCTTATCTATATTTATATCTTGATTTTCCTGTCTAATAACTATGTATCTACCAAGCATGTATAAATAAGCATCAGATACTTCCTGTTCTGTTGGCTTAGTTGCAGCTAATGATGGTACTGAAAATAGAAAAATCATTGCTGTCGTTACAGCAATCAGACTAAATATTACTTTCTTTTTTAAATTCAAAAACACATTTCCAAGCATTTTTTCACCTCTCTGAAAATAATTAGATTTTTGTGGTACATATTCATATAGTACAGAATTAAACTAAAATAGTCAAAGAAAATTTATCACCCGTTTTATATCTTTTGAACACTGAGTAAATCCTCTGATATTTCATGTAAGCGAATATATGCATCGTTAACTCCTTGATTATAAAACTCTGTTGCTACTTTTTCCATAAAAAAATCAAGCACTAAAAGTGCTTCTAAGTCGCTTATTTCTTCATCTCTAACATCAAAAAAGAATTTTTTTATTTTCTCTTTTATTTCCTTTTCTTTTTCTTTCTCAAGCTTAAATTTTTCAATATTTTTTTTCATAAGAGCCTCCAGTAATTGATGTTTTATATTTTTTTCTTATAAACTACAAAAAAATTTATAAATTTACTATATTATATCAAATTTTATATTTTTTGGTTATTAAATTATAATAAATATAATTTAAAAATTACCGTTATAAATTTTGTCTAAAATTCAAACACTTTCAAACACTTAAGATTAAAAAGATATCTTAAAATAACTACTTAATATTTGTTAAATACTAAATAGTACCTAAATAAAAAAGAACTGCTTTTTTATAAAACCATAAATATATACATTATTTTATGATCATTACTAAAAACAGTTCCTTATCTTAAATTAAAAATTTTCATCTGAAATATTTTTAATCACTATCTAATTCATATCCTAAATTTAAATAATATTTTACAGATTCTCCATTAGCTTTTGAAAGACCCATATAACCAGGTCCTAATGGTGTTTTTAGACCTAAACCTATATCATAACTTTTTTTATCATCATCACCATTTAACGAAAACTCTGATTTTGATATACTTGCATAAGAAATACCCATGTCCATGTACATAAATTTATTAACACTATATTGTAACTTTAAATTACCAGCTAATATACTTTGTCCTCTAACGCTATTCTCATCTAATCCTTTAAATTTCATGCTAAAATCTCGTGTTTTATACCCTCCTAGTTTAGGCTCATAAGTTTCTGGTATATTATCTCCTGAACTAGTGAGATAACCTAAACTTGGTATTAAAGTTAATTTCTTGCCAATAGGAACATTAACTTCACCAATAAATTCTAATGCATTAAAATTAGTATCTCCTGAGTTGCCATAAGTATAATTTGTCTTTAAATAAACCCCTTTTGTTGTGTAAACAATAGAATTTCTAGTATCATAAATTAATTGAGCATTATAAAATGGATAACTTATATCTACATTTTTGGAATTGTCTTTATTCTTATCAACATCTGACTTCTCAAATCCAACACCTGATAAAAACATCAAATCTTTATTGAATTCAAAACCAAAACCAGTATTTACATTATATATTCTATTATTAAAGTCAAATTTTTCACCATCATATTCTTGATTTTTTATAATATCCTTTTTCATATCAAAGCCTACAAACAAGAAAGCCTTTGAATATGTCCCAATTCCCGCAATAAACTGACCATTAATTCCATATTCTTGATTTATTATCCCTGTCAGTGAGTATCTCAGGTTTTTATTATTTATTACATTATTTCCCTGGTAACCAATAGTTACTGTTGCCAAGTCTTCTTTATTAACATTACCACCAAGAGTCAGATAACT
>JAGOZX010000023.1:0-36381 GCA_018058425.1 Sebaldella sp. | reverse complement strand
CTTGATTTATTATCCCTGTCAGTGAGTATCTCAGGTTTTTATTATTTATTACATTATTTCCCTGGTAACCAATAGTTACTGTTGCCAAGTCTTCTTTATTAACATTACCACCAAGAGTCAGATAACTGCTTGCTTTTTCCTGAACCACTAATGTTAGTTCATCATCTTTTATTTCATAATATACCGTAAGAAAATCACCACTTGAATAAATAGATTGAACTATTTTATCAATATCTTCTTTAGACATACTGGTCAAATTTTTAGGAATATACTTATAAAAATACTCATCCTTATATTTTTTATTTCCTTCTACATTTATCTTATCTACTTTATATGTATTTTTCCAAGTCAATCTAAATTCTTTTCTTTTTTCCTGTATTTCAGCAAATTTCTTTGGATCACTTAATTTTCTTATCTCATCAATATGTTTACGGGCCTCAGCTTCTCCAAGATCTATTATTTCTTTCACCTTCAAAAAATCTATTGATTGAATATTACTCATTTCTGGTTCTATATATAAATCCAGCATTCTTTTTTGTCTTTCTACTTCTTCCTTACCTGCTAAAGTTAATACATTTGTAGTAATATCAATAAAGCTTAGTTTATTTTCATCTAATTTTCCAAAACCTTCACCAACATTTACACCAATAGTATAATCTGCCCCTAAAACCTTTGCATCTTGTACTGGTAAATTTCTAATAATTCCACCGTCTACAAGTAATTTCCCCTCATATCTTACTGGTGAAATAACTGTTGGGATTGACATACTAGCTCGAATAGCAGTAGTCAAAGATCCGCTATCAATCATCACTCCACGACCTGTTTCTAAATCTGTGGCTACTAGGGCAAATTTTTGAGGAAAATCTTTAAAATCAGTTACTCCCTCTACACCATAAAATAAATCCCCTAATTTTGTACTTATGTTTTTTCCACCTATAGCCCCATTTGGAAGGCTAAGACTAAATTTATCTATTGGCAATGCTATAGTATTCTTATCTTCAATATAATTTCTAACAGCACCTTTATCTGATCTAGGAACAGTATCTGTAAATACCTCCATCCAATCCATTTCTATTGCTATTTTCTCTATTTCTTCTGGAGTATATCCCACAGCATAAAGTCCTCCTACTATACTTCCCATACTTGTCCCAGTTACATACTCTATTGGTACTTTTTCTTCCTCAAGTACTTTTAAAACTCCTATATGTGCTAGTCCTTTGGCTGTTCCTCCACTTAAAACTAACCCTATTCTTTTATCTTCTGAAAAGACACTCACAGCTAAAATAAAAAATATTAATATAATTTTTTTGCGCATTCTTTAATTTTTTTAGATAAAATCTATCTAAAATCCCCTTTCTTTTCATTATTATAAATTCTTTTTCATGTCAATTATAAAGTTATTTTTTTATTTAAAAACTTCATATTATTATTGTAAAGTTTCTATAATGAAATTATACAAAGAAAATCTTTATAAGTCAATTTTCTTGAACTTCTAATTTATTTACTAAGTTAATAAAAAAATATAGAATCTCTTTGTCAAAAAAATTCTATATCTATATATTTTTTCAAAATTTATTTATTACATCATTCCACTATCGTGATTAAACTGCCACGGTATTCCAAATTTATCTATTAACATACCATAGCATTTACTCCAAAATGTTTCTTGAAGCTCCATTTCCACAGTTCCCTCTACTTTTAATTTATTAAATAATTTTTTTATCTCATCTATATCTTTGTTACTAACTGTAAGATTTATATTATTCCCTTCTAAAAATTTCATACCTGGTAAAGTATCACTAAACATGACATTACTTCCATCAATATCAAGTGAAGTATACATAATTAGTTTTTTAGATTCTTCTGAAATTATAAAATTTGGATCAGCTGGAAATTCACCATAAGTCATAAATTCTGGTTTTTTTGTTTCAAAAATTTCTGCATAATATTCCACTGCTTCACGACAGTTTCCATTAAAATTTACAAATACAAATACAGCCATTGGCATCACTCCCTAATTTTTTAATTCAATTCATCAATAAATAAAGGTTTCTTTTACTTAATGATTAAAAATGAACATACCATGTTTCAATTATTCAATCACTTTTTTATCAGGATGAGAACAAAGCATAGTAATTCCTGATTTAAATACTTTTGTCTTTATAGGCTTTAAAGGTGAATCTTTTTTTAATTTTCTCGTAACTATCTTATATCACTTGTATGATAAAATGTCAACTTTATTTATAATTCTATAAAACCCTTTATTTTCAGCGACTTTAGATAATTATTCGGATTTTATTTAAGAACCTTAAAATCTTTACTAAGATAAAAGCCACCATGCTAACTTTATTTAAGATCTTCCTATTTGAAAAATATTATGTCTATTAAAAATATAATATAGCAGATTTATAAAATCCAAATTATATATTGACTTGCATAATAATAAGGGGATATAATAAAACTATAGAACTTAACTTTCATAAAAACTGTTCATTATAAAAATTATCTGTATAAATTTTAATAATTATATTTTTATAATAAAAGGAGATGAGTTAATATGATATTTAACATTTGTCAAAGTTGTAGTATGCCTATAATTGAGGATAGTGAGTTTGGTACTAATGAAGATGGCACAAAAAATACTTCTTATTGTTCATTTTGTTACATTAATGGAGAATTTATTCATGATGTATCTATGTCTGAAATGATTGAAATCACTTTAGATTATATGGAAGAAATTGAAGGAAGTGACTTTGATAAAGAGGAAGAAAAGGAATCACTGAAAGATTTATTTCCAGGTCTAAAACGATGGTTAGAGTAGTTTTTTAGCTGTACTAATAATAACAAAATATATTTCTTTCAAATATTATTTATATAAAAATTAAAAGAGAAACTGCTTCAAGAATGAAGTTAGTTTCTCTTTTTTCAATTTATTATAAATAAAAAAATATCATTTAGATATAAAAAACTAACTTTTACACCCTTAAAGTATTTATTTCTAATTTTTTCAATTATAACTTATAAAATTGTTCTATTTCTTCTTTTGTAAGATTGCCTTCCATAGGCCCTTGTTTAGTCACAGAATAAGCTCCTGCTAGGTTTGCATAAGTCAATGCCTTCTCTAAATCTACTCCCTGTGAAACAAGAGATACAAAAGTTCCTCCAAAACAGTCTCCAGCTCCAGTTGGATCTATTTCGCTTACTTTAACTGCTTCTATATCGTTTCTTTGACCATTATTATACAGTGTTGCTCCTCTGCTTCCTCTTTTTACTACTATTATCTCAACACCCTTACTTTGTAAATCTTTTATTGCATCTTCTTCAGATGTTAAACCTGTTAAATCAAGTAATTCCTGTTCACCAGGTAAGAATATATCTGCATTTTCTAAAATATTCATTATCAAAGTTTTTATTTTAGGATTTTCCATAAACTCTTTTCTAAAATTAGGATCAAAGCTTATTTTTATTCCTTTTGATTTTAAAAATGGTATTAGATTACTAAAAATTTCTATCATATTATCATTGAAAATAGAACATCCCATAATATGGAAATACTCGCAATTTTTAAAATAATCTTTATTTATTTTTGAATAATCTAATTCTATTAAAGCTGAATCTTTTATAGTAAATATAAAATCTCTATCTCCACTATCTTTATACACTACAAATGCAATTGCTGTAGTTTTATCTTTTGATATTAATATTTGTGATGTATCTACCCCGTCTTTTTCTAATCTTAACTTATTTATTTGACCAAAATCGTCATTTCCAATTACAGAAATCATTCCTGTTTCTCCACCCATTTTAGCGGCTTGATCTATAAATATAGCTGGTGCTCCACTTGGAAATGGTCCTGTAAACTCACCAGTTTCTCTAAAAGTCTGATTTTTACTCTTGCCCATTATCTCTACTAATACTTCACCAACTGTTATAATTTTAGGCATTTCACCCTCCTACTTCTTTTTCTTTTTACTCTGAACATCGAAATAAACTGCTATTATTATTACTATACCTTTTACTATAAGCTGATAAAAATATGTTATATTAAGTAAATTCATACCATTATTTATTACCCCTATGATTATTGCTCCAATAAGTGTTCCTACTATTGTCCCATAACCTCCGCTTAAGCTTGTTCCTCCTAATACTGCTGCTGCTATAGCATCTAATTCATATCCATTAGCCGAATTTGGCTGCCCAGAATAAAGTCTTGAAGCTAGTATAATTCCACTTAAAGATGCTAAAAAACCAATAATCATATAAATATAAATTTTTATTCTTTTTACATTTATACCTGAATAAAGGGCAGCTTCTTCATTTCCTCCAATTATATATGCCTGTCTTCCAAATTTTGTTTTCCCCAATATAATATTCATAATTATAAATACTACAATAAGAAGTATTATAGGAAATGGAATTCCAAATATTTTTTCATTTCCAATGTATAAAAATTTTGCATTTGAAATTTGTACTGGACCTCCACCTGTTAATATATATGCTATACCTCTAAATATTCCCATAGTTGCCACTGTTACTATAAAAGCAGGTATTCCTGCCTTAGAGACTAAGAACCCGTTTATAAATCCTAAAAACAGTCCTATTAATAGACATATTCCCACTGCTAAAGTAAATGGTACATTTAAACTCATAAGCAATGCAGCTATTGTCCCAGATAAAGCTATAGTAGAACCTATTGAAAGGTCTATTCCTGCTATTATTAGTGCAAAAGTCATACCAAATGCACTTATTGCTATTATTGAAACTTGTAATATTATATTTAATATATTGTTAAACTCTCTAAAACTTGGTGATAAAAAAGAAAATATTGCTATTAGAGCTATTAATCCTATTAAAATCCCACCATACATTTTGAATATTTTTTTAAAATTTATCATTTCCATTTAGTTTACACCTCCAGTTGAATAAAGCATTACTTCTTCTTGATTTGTTTGCTTAGGATTTAACTCTTTAACTATACTCTTTTCTCTCATTATAAAAAGTTTATCACTCATAAATAAAACCTCTGATAATTCTGAAGATATCATTATTATTCCTACACCTTCACTTGCTAATTTTCTCATAATTTCATAAATTTCAGACTTTGCTCCTACATCAATTCCTCTTGTAGGCTCATCTAAAATTAAGATATCTGGTTTTGTCTCCAACCACTTGGCAAATATTACTTTCTGCTGATTTCCTCCACTAAGATTCCCTACTAATTGCTCTGTACTTGAAGTTTTTATATTCAAAATTTTTATTTCTGACTTTGTTATTTGAACTTCTTTTTTATTATCTATCAGCTTTATTTTTCCAATTACATTTTTTATAGTTGCCATAGTTACATTAACTCTTACTTCGTGGTCTAAAACTACACCCTCTTCTCTTCTATTTTCTGTTACAAAGGCAATTTTATTTTTTATAGCATCTTCTGGTGACTTTATATTTACCTTCTTATCTCTTATATATATTTCCCCTTTATCTAATGAAGCAACTCCAAATATTGATTTCGCTACATCACTTCTACCAGATCCTACTAAACCAAAAAAGCCTATTATTTCACCTTTTCTCAAACTAAAATTTATATCCTTAAAGTAACCTTCTTTTTCTAAGCCTTTTACTTCTAATATTTTTTCATTTCCAATCTCAGATTCTCTTTTTGGATAAACATCCTTCATTTCTCGCCCAACCATTAACTTTATTAGAGAATCTACACTAGCCTCATTTTTAGGTACTGTGGCTATATATTGCCCATCTCTCATTACAGTTATATTATCCGATATTTTTAGCAATTCATCCATTCTATGAGAAATATAAATTATTGATACCCCATCTTTTTTCAACTTTTCTATAATTTCAAATAATTTATCTGATTCTTTCATACTAAGAGATGATGTTGGTTCATCCATAATTATAATATCAGCCTTAAAAGCAACGGCTTTTGCTATTTCAATCATTTGTCTTTCAGAGATACTAAGATCCTGAACCATAGTTGCAGGATTTAGTTTTACATCTAAATATTCGAGTATCTCTTTACTTCTTCTTGACATTTCTTTATAGTTAACAAAAAATTTTGACATTGGCTCCCTATTAGCAAAGATATTTTCTGATATACTCATGTTAGGACATAAGCTTAATTCTTGGTATATAATACTAATTCCTAGACTTTGAGACTCTTTAGGATTTTTTATTTCTACTTTTTCTCCCTTTAGAAAAATTTCTCCATCATTAGGATGATATACACCTGATAGTATTTTCATTAGTGTTGATTTTCCTGCACCATTTTCCCCAAGTAATGTATGAACTTCCCCTTTTTTTAATTTTAAATCTACATTAGATAGTGCAGTTACTCCACTAAATCTTTTTGTAATTCCCTTCATTTCTAAAATATATTTCATTTAGGACAGCCTCCTTTGGAATTTATTTTTTTTCACCCTCTTTTGTAAAGATACCAGGTTTTACAGGTATATTTTTCTCTACAGCTTCCCCTTTTAAGATTTTTATAGTTGTATCTACTGCTATTTTACCCATATCTTCTGGATATTGTGTAATAACTGCTGCAAATGATTTTTCTTTCATTACTGCATCTCTTGCTTCTTTCATTCCATCAAATCCAATTACTTTTATTTGATCTTCTTTACCTGCTGATTTTACTGCCACCACTGCTGCTAATGCTGCGTCATCTCCAAATCCAAATATTCCAGCTAAGTTTTTATTTGCCTGTATCATATTTTGTGCTGCTGTTAGAGCTTCTGGTCTAGTTATACCTGCTTGTACTGCTACTATTTTAATATCAGGATATTTTGCTATTACTTCTTTAAATCCATTTATTCTCTCTACTACTGATTGAACTGTAGGATACTCAATTATTGCTACTTCACCTTTATTATTAAGTAATCTTGCCATTTCTTCTCCAGCTATTTTTCCACCAGTATAGTTATCTGTAGCTACGTGAGCTTTTACATCTACGCCTATAGCTGGTACATCTACTGTTATTACTGGTATATTTGCTGCTTCAGCTTTTTTTACTGCTGCCATTATTCCTTTTGAATCCACTGGACTTATAATAATTGCATCTACCTTTTTAGTTATAAAATCTTCAATATCAGATATCTGCTTATTCAAGTCTTGGTTTGCAATTGAGATGTTTATATTCACATCTTGTGCAGTACCTTCTTTTTCAATGGCATCTTTTAAGCTTAAATAAAATGGATGCTGTTGTGTTAATAAAGAAACTCCTATTGTGTATTTCTTCTTTTCCCCTGTACTTGCTGTTCCTTCTTGCTTTGTTTCTTCTTTTGATCCTTTTGAACCACAAGAAAAAACAAATAACATTGCTACTATTACTAATAAAATCTTTTTCATGATATTTCTCCTTTTTATATATTATTTTTTTTACTTACCAATTTTAATCTTTTTATTGAGTCTGTTATCAATAACTTTGTTTCTAACATTTTTACACTTCTTTTTTCTTTATTATCTCCACTAGTTTTTTCTAACACACTTTTTGCTGCCTCTATCCCTATTAATTGTGTAGGTTGATATATTACAGAAATTTGTGGTTTTATCATTTTAAATAAGTCACTCTGATCATAGCCAAGTATAGATACATCTTCACCTATTTCCAAGCCTTCATCATACATATATCTTAGACATCCTAGAGTTGTTTTATAGTTTGTAGCAAAAACTGCACTTGGCTTTTTGGGTAATTTCATAAGCTCTTTCATAGCTCTGTAGCTTTCTACTTCTGTAAAATCAGTATATTTTATATAATCCACATTTAATTTCATATCTTTTTCTTCAAATGCCATTTTATAACCTTGAAGTCTTTGTTTAGAGGTATATACTGTTTTAGGCCCCGTTATAATTGCAATATCTTTATGTCCTCTATTTATTATTTCACTTACACCTTCAAAGCTGCCAGTTATATTATTACAAACAACAGCATTTAATGAGACCCTGTCAAATATTCTATCAATTAAAATAAGAGGAATTCCATGTTTTTCAAAATCTTTTATATGTTTATATATGCTTGAAGTCGGCATTAGGATTATTCCATCTACTTGCTTTTTTCTCAAAAAATCTAACTTTTCACTTTCCACGTTCCATTGATTTTGTGAGCTGCATATTATTGTGCTGAAATTATGTTCATTTAATATAGTTTCTATGCCTTCTATTACTTGAGTTACAAAAATATCACCAATATCTGGTACTAATACACCTATAGAATTTGTTTTTTTACTTCTTAGCCCTTGAGCTAAATAATTAGTTTCAAAGTCTAATTTTGTTATAGCTGATTCAATATGTTTTTTATTTTTTTCTTTTACTGAAAATCCATTTATGTACCTTGATACTGTTCCTACAGATACTCCTGCCATTTTTGCAACTTCTTTTATTGTAGATCCTCCCATATCTTCTCCTTTTTGAATCGTTTCAATTTTTATTTCAAAATAAAAAATCAATTCACTATGTTCTAATTTTTTCAAAGCTACATAAATAAAAGATTATTTCAAATAATTTTTCTAAATTTTTAAAACGTTTCAATTTTTATACTTAAATATACCTCGTTTTTTTTAAAAGTCAAATTTTTTTTAGTTTTATTTTTTGTATTTTTGGAAATGAGTGGAACTTTCATGGTTTTTATAATTATGTGGAGTATCTTTATTGACTGATAGTCATGGTATCTAGCTATTCTATTTTCTACTAATAGTTTTTCCCTCTGAATGATTAAATTAAACTATTAATATCTAATTTTTAATTAGATGTATTTGATTAAAAAAATTAAATTAAGAAAATTATTAGATAAAAGAAAAGCCCTCGTTTTTGAGGACTCTTTTATGTATTTCATCTATCTTTTCCTATGAATACCTAGAATTTTTCTTTTTCCTATATTCAAATATAACTACTCTTATTTTTCTTCTTTATTTCATTCTAAATCTTTTATTTTTCTCACATATTCCTCTATATTAAACTTTGATTTTAAACCATTAGAATTCATATATCTTAGTTTTCCAAAAATTTCTCTTTGAAACCATGCTCTATCATGTTTACCGAAACACCATGCAATTCCAGCATAACCATTTTCATCTCGACCATCTAAAAAATACTTATTATTTAAATATTTTATTGTTTCATAAGCCTCTTTATAGTCTAGAGACCATTCTATTATTTTCTTAGCCCAGTACATTCTCATGTATCCATGCATTTTCCCAGTTATAGTCATTTCATTTTGAGCTGTATTCCAGTAAATATCATGTGTTTTAGCCTGTTCCAATTCAGCAATTGAATAAACATACTCTCTTTTATCGCTTTCATGAGCTTTCATTGTATCGTATGCCCATGAATAAGTCATATTTTCAAATTTATCATATCCTTTATTATAGTACACAAAATTTATAGCCAATTCACGCCTAATGACTAACTCTTCTATAAAACCATCTATTGACTCAGTTGACTTTCCTGATTTTAATACTTTTTGTATTATAAGAAGTGGTGATATATTTCCAAAATGAAGATAAGGAGATAAGTCAGACTGATAATCTAATTCAGGAAAATTTTTATATTCATAATAACCATCTAATTTTTTTGATATAAATAAATCTAAAAGTTCATTTGCCTTAGTTTCTCCACCTTGAGAAAAACTAGTTTTCTTTACTGTTTTATCAATATCTAAGCCATCTATTATTTTATCAATATTTTCTAAATTAAAATCAGACTTTTCATCTTTTAAAAAAGTTCCTTCATAATTTGTATTCATAAATTTTTTGTTAATATAGTAATCCCAAAGTTTATGAATTTTTCCTCTAATGGTCCTAGCTGAATACTCCTCTTTATTTGAAGCAATCTCTATTGGAACCACAACATCTGATTCTACCTGTATTAATCTTATTTCTATTTTTTCTGCTAGCTCATTTCTCATGTTTATAAGACCTTTTAGATAACCCCTATCTGTGATTATACATGCTGTATCCTCAGATAAGTTTATCAACTTTTTAGTAATAGGACTTGAGTCTAAAACTACAAACTTTATTCTTTTCTCTTCTAAAATTCTTTTTACATCTCTAAGACTTTCTAAAAGAAAATAAAAACTCCTCTCATTAGCTTCTGAGTATGCTATGTCTAATCCAAAAACAACTAAAAGATCCTTTTTTAGATCATTTGACATTTGAATAGCGTATTCTAAGGCATGATTATACTCTCCTCTTATACTCCTCTGCATCCAATAAACTATTTTACTTCCCTTTTTGTTTATTGGTTTAACATTTAAACTTTTTATTCTATTTTCAAACATACTTTCCACTCCTCAAGATATTTATTTATTATTTTGTAGGTAAAGCTTTTTTAGAATATTAAAATATTGGCCAAGTTTTCTTATATCAAAAATTTGCTTTTTTTTTTTAATATGATATAATAATTATGAAAACAAATTTATAGTTTTAAATCGCGAAGAAAGCTAGGCTTATACCTAGCTTTTTTATTATGATTTTGTTATAATATTCATGACTTTCGCGAGTCATAAACTATAAATTTGGAGGTAGTCCAATGGAAACTCTAATTACTACTATTGTACTAATGTACATTGTGTATAGGCTTACCAAGTGATTACCTCAGCCCTCTGGGCTTTTTTTATTTATCCCTAGCTTCTTACACTTAATTTATAAAAAAATCTAAAAAATCCCTACAGAAAAAGCTATTTAGTCAATTTTACTTCAACAACTTCCACATTAGTAATTCCATCTTTTTTCTCTCCACTCACATGGCCTTTTATTTCCACATTTTTATCATATAAAGAGTCATAATCAATATCCCCAAACGAATCATGATTTTTATCTTCATATGGATTTGAAATTACTAATTTATCTATTGATTCACCATTAATTATCATCTCTTTATCTAATACCACCAAATAATCCTCACAAGTAGTACACAAATCGTCACTTACACAACATCCATAAAGTGAAACATCTATTTTTCCAGTAATTGTAACCACTTCTTCCAAATTCAACTTGGGATTATCTTTTCCTACACAAGAAAAACAAAAAAATACAGCTAAAATCAAAATTATCTTTTTCATCATTCCTCCTTGAAATCTAGTTTATCTATAACTCTAGTTTCATTTTATCTTATAAGTTTCAATTCTATTTTCCCAGCCTTTCAGCCATTGTTTCTCATTCTTTTTAGGATCAGAATTCTTTACTCTTCTCTCCAATACAAACTTTGCTCCAGCACTAAACTCATCCATTGCTGATTTCCCAGTCTCTCTACCCTTCATATATTCCAAGATCTGTAATAATCCCCAACCCTCATTATTATATCTTTCGGTTTCACTAACTCCTTCTCCTTTAAAATTAACATAATCAATTAAAGCATACAAACCATTTGGAGAATTTGATACTCTATAAAATTGATATTTTACATTTTCTTTATCAGAAGTTTGTAATAACATTTTATCTAAAGAAGCTTCTAATCTTTTATAAATAAATAATACTTGAGTATCTCTTGTATCATATAAAAAATCTCTTAACTCATCTAATTTCCCTGAACTCTTATCTTTTAAAAATTCATCTCTTGATGTCCATGGAGCATATCTATTATCTTGTAGTATTTTAGGAAGTTTTATATTATTTACTTTATAAAAATCAACAAGTTTTGGAAAGCTCTCATCAAATATCTCTGTTTGATTTTTTCTATACCAAATAAAATGCCCTATTCCTAATGATGGAAAGTTTTCACCACTATTCCAGTAAACTAAATTTTCTTTTTTACCAGCAGCTTCATTTCTAAATATTTTTTCTCCAATTTCTTTAAGATCAGCACTCCCAATTTTCGGCATTTGACTAATCTTCACTTCGTTTACAGATGTATTTGCAGAATAATAATTCGATGATGCTGAAAATATCAACTGTGTGCTAAAAAAAGCAAGTATAAATAATATTTTATTTCTTTTTGTCATATATTTAATCCTTTCTATTTTTAAATAATTTTATTTTTTGGGTACTTTTTCCTTATTATAGCATAATTCTCCTCATTTAAGTATCTCTATCCTACCATCATAATTTTACTTTTCCTATTACACTTTCTATTCTTAAATAATAAACAACTCTAAAAAATCATATATATTATATATACTTAAAATATAAAATGGATATTTGACTTTATGATTGAAAAATATTAGAATTAGTTAAAATAAAAAATAAAAGGAGAAATAATTATGAAAAACAATCTTTGGAGCTGGTGGTTTGATATTTTACAATTAAATATTTTTATCACCTATACCGAGTAGTTTTTTATAATTCTTTGATGTTTTAATATATGAGAGATATTATCAATTCTGGTAATATCTCTTTTCTTTTTAAAGAGTTCTTGTTCTATAGGGAGCTCTTTTTTTATTTTCAATTTTGGGAGGGGATTACTATGAAATATACAGAAAAAGATCCAATTAATTATTATAAATATATCAGAGAAACATATGAGAACAGCTATCTTGCAGAGGATACAACCCAGATAATTATTGGTATAAATTGTAGCTATTTAGATTCTACAATGTATTCTTATGAAGATATACGAGATTTTATCAAAAATAAAAATGGAATTTCAGATTTTTCTGGTCTATTTGGTGTATTCGCCTATGAAACTATACATTATTTTGAAAGAATAAACGAAATAAAAAGTGAACAATATTACTTTCCAAACTTTATTTTTTCAGATGCTGATGCTTATCTTCACTTTGATAAAAAAACTTTAAGTTTTACTTTTCATGGTGATAAAAGTAAGTATGAGGACATACTCACTAAATGCAAAGAATATGAAAAAAATTCTAAACAACTTAAAAAGAAAAATAATAAATACTCTATACTTACTAATAAAATCAAAGAAAAAAATAATTTTATAAAAATAGTAAAAAAAGCTAAGAAATTTATAAAAGAAGGTGATATTTTTCAAGTAGTTCTCAGCACACAAATGCTTATTAGCTCTAATCTAGATCCAATGGAATTCTATGAGGAGCTTTCAAAACAAAATCCTTCACCATATATGTTTTATTTCCCCACAAAGTATGGTGATGTTATTGGCTCAAGTCCAGAAATACTATTAAAAGTAAATAATAATAAGATTTTCATTGCTCCTATTGCTGGAACAAGACCTCGAGGAAAAGATGAAGCAGAAGATTTATTTTTGGCACATGACCTTCTAAATGATGAAAAAGAACTCGCTGAACATAGAATGCTTATAGATTTAGCTAGAAATGATGCAGGGAAATTTAGTGAATCTGGAAGTGTTACAGTTGAAAGGCCTATGCACATTGAATATTTCCAGCATGTTATGCATATTGTAAGTGAAGTTTATGGAAATAAAAAAGAAGAATTTGATGTTTTAGATATTCTCACTACTGCTTTTCCAGCTGGTACACTTAGCGGCTCACCTAAAATAAGAGCCATGGAAATTATATCAGAGCTTGAAGAGTATAAAAGACATATTTATGGTGGCGGAATAGGATTTCTTCATTATAATGGAGATTCCCAAATAGCTATTATTATAAGAACTGCTTTTTACAATAATGAAAAATACTTCATACAATCAGGAGCTGGAATAGTTTTTGACTCAAATCCAGAAAAAGAATACCAAGAAATTTGTCATAAAAGAAAGTCCTTAATCAATGTCTTTAATATAAAATGTGAGGAGGAAAAAGTATGATCTTATTAATTGATAATTATGATTCCTTCGTTTTCAATATTAAACAATATATAGAGGAAATCACTAATGAAGAAATCTTAACAGTACGAAATGACAAAATAAATTTAGAAGATATAAAGATATTAGCTCCTTCAAAAATTATATTATCTCCTGGTCCTAAACATCCTAAAGATAGTAAAATATGCCTTGATATTCTAAGAGCTGATTTAGATACTTCTATTTTGGGAATCTGTTTAGGGCACCAAGCTATTGGATATACTCATTTTGGAATTATAGAATATCTAGCTGATCCAGTACATGGAAAATTATCAAATATTACTATTATTGAAAAGGATGGTTTATTTAATGGACTACCTGATAATTTTTCTGTAATGAGGTATCATTCTCTCTATCTTTCCCAAGATAACTTTCCAGAGGATCTCGAAGTCACTGCTGTTACTGATGATAATATCATTATGGCTTTAAGACATAAGACAAAGCCTATTTATGGAGTACAATTTCATCCTGAATCATACTTTACTGATTATGGAAAGGCAATTATCAAAAATTTTATTAATTTATTAATTTAATATCTTCAGAATAAATTAGAGTAAAAATGAAATCATAAAATACAAAAAAATTGGAGGAATAAAATGTTAAAAAAATATATTATGAAACTACAAGATAAAGAAAATCTTTCTAATAATGATTTTTCAGAAATAGTAAAAGTCATTGCTGATAAAAAATATGATGATAATCAACTAAGTGCACTACTAGTTTTAATCTCTGAAGACAGTCTAACTCCAGATGGATTAACTTCTTTTGTAAAAAATATTTTAAATTATAGTTCTACATTTACCAGTAATCAGCCAATGATAGATGTTTGTGGAACAGGAGGAGATGGATTAAAAACTATTAATATCTCTACTGCTGTAGCTTTTATCTGCGCATCATTAGGAGTTACAGTAGCTAAACATGGAAATAGAGCTATTTCCAGCAGTAGCGGAAGCAGTGATATTTTAGATATCTTAGATATTCCTCTGGAAAGTTCCATAAAAAAACAAGAAATTATATTAAATAATCAAAATTTATCATTTTTTCACGCTCCATATTTTCATAGATTGGTTGGGGAAGTAAAAACTATTAGAGAAAAACTAGGTGTTCGAACTGTTTTTAATATACTCGGTCCATTACTACATCCTAATCTTGGATTAAAATACCAACTAGTTGGAATATATCATAAACCAGTACAAAATTTATATGCCCAAACTCTTCAGAAACTTGGCAGAGACCACGCTCTTATAATAAGAGGTGATGATGGTTTAGATGAAATTTCCATCACTACAAGTACTAAAATCATCGAAGTAACTCAAAAGAAAATATCTGAATTTACAATAACGCCTGAAGAATATGGTTTTAAAAAATCATCACATGAAGAAATAAAAGGAGGTAATCCAAAGGAAAATGGAAATATATTAATAAATATTATTTCTGGAAAAGAAAAGGGTGCTAAAAGAGATATTGTAGTTTTAAATGCAATGTTTGCTCTTTATACAGCTAATTACACAGACTCACCAGATAAAGCTAAGAGTATTATTGAAAACGCACTAGATAGTGGACATGTTTATGATTATTTTACAGGATATATAAAATTTCTAAGGGAGGCAAGTTAATGGAGACAATTTTAGATAAAATATTATTTGAAAGAAAAAAACAATTGAAAGTAGAAAAAGAAAAAAATTCACAGGTTTCTCTGATAAAAACTCTAAATAAAAAAGGGCTGCAAATAATAGGAGAAATAAAGCGTTCTTCTCCTTCCAAAGGGCAGATGATAAGCGAGAATTTTAATATGGAAAAACAGCTAGGCTATTATGTAAAAAACAGTGTTTCTGCATTTTCAATATTAACAGAACAGCATTACTTTAAAGGTAGCTCAGAAGATTTAATTTTCGCCAAAAACCTTTATCCTAATATACCAATTTTAAGAAAAGACTTTATATTTGAGCCATTTCAAATAGCTCATGCAAAGTTTTTAGGAGCTAGCGCAGTTTTATTAATTGTAAAAATGCTCTCTGATACAGAGCTTATAGCTCTTCATAATCTAGCTCTAAGTTTAGAGCTGGAGGTTTTAGTAGAAATCCATGATGAAGATGATCTAAATAGAGCATTGAAAATACCCAATCTTGCATTATTAGGAATTAACAATAGAGACCTAAATACATTTAAAACTTCTTTATCAGTAACAGAAAAATTACTGTCAAAAATAAAAAATTCTGAAAATATCACTATTATAAGTGAAAGCGGATTTAATACAAAAGAGGAATTATCATTTATAGAATCTTTAGGTGTAAGCGGTGTTCTAATTGGAGAAGCATTAATGAAAGGCTATTTATTATAGGAGGTTAACTTGAATAAAATTAAAATCTGTGGAATTAGATCACTTGAAGAAATAAAGGAGCTAGCTAAGCTAAATATCGATTATTTCGGATGTATATTTGCTAAAAGTCCAAGACAAGTAGATTTAGATCTAGCCAAACAAATAAGTGAGATTGCACATTTAAACAATAAAAAAATTGTCGGAGTCTTTGTAAATTCTACATTAGATGAAATAAATTCTGCTAGAAATAACTGTAATTTAGATATTATTCAGCTACATGGTGATGAAAGTCCTGAATTTTGTGAAGAATTAGGAGGAAACATTTGGAAAGTTTTTAGAGTTTACGATAATATCCCTGATTTCTCAGCTTATTTGGATTTCATTGAATACCCTTTATTTGATACTAAAGGCACTGATTATGGTGGAAATGGAATTATATTTGACTGGAAAATTTTAGAAAAAATTGACTACCCTTATATTTTAGCTGGTGGTTTATCAGTCCAAAATATTAGAAAGGCTAAAAAATACACTCCTGCTATATTTGATATTAATAGTAAGGTAGAAATAAATAATAGGAAAAGTAAAGAATTAATAATGGATATTATTAATATCATAAAATAAAAATAAGAAAGGATTGATTATATGAATAAAAATACATATTACGGTGAATTTGGAGGACAGTTCGTCCCTGAAACTATTATGAATGCATTATTTGAATTAGAAATTGAATATGAAAAAACTTTAAAAGATGAGAATTTCCAAAATGAATTAAAAGATTTATTAACTAATTTTGTGGGTAGAGAAACTCCTCTATATCATGCTAAAAATTTAAGCAGATACTATAATCATAATATTTACTTAAAAAGAGAGGATCTAAATCATACTGGTGCACATAAAATAAACAATGCTTTAGGACAGACAATGCTTGCTAAAAAAATGGGTAAGAAAAAAGTTATTGCTGAAACAGGTGCTGGACAACATGGAGTTGCCACAGCTACTGCTGCTGCTTTACTGGGATTAGAATGTGAGGTTTATATGGGTGCTGTGGATATAGAAAGACAAAAATTAAATGTTTTTCGTATGGAATTGCTGGGAGCTAAGGTTATATCTGTAGAAGAAGGTCTAAAAACTTTAAAAGAAGCAACTACTGCTGCTATACAAGCATGGATAAATGAAGTAGAGAATGTTTTTTATGTTATAGGATCTGTTGTTGGACCTCATCCTTATCCAAAAATTGTAAAAGAATTTCAATCTGTTATCGGTACTGAAACAAAAAAACAAATGGAAAAATATGGAAAACCAGATTGTATAATTGCTTGTGTAGGTGGTGGAAGTAATGCCATGGGAATCTTTTCTGCATTTTTAGACGATAATAGTGTTGCATTATATGGAATTGAGGCTGGTGGAAAAGGACTTGATACTAATGAACATGCAGCGACTCTTACAAAAGGAAGCCCTGGTGTTCTACATGGAATGAAAACATATGTTTTACAAGATAAGTATGGTCGGATAGACCCTGTATACTCTATCTCCGCTGGTCTTGATTATCCAGGTGTTGGACCTGAACATTCATATTTATTTGATTCTAAAAGAGTAAAATATGATGCTATTACAGATAAAGAATCAATAGATGCATTAATTCTACTCTCTCAAAAAGAAGGAATTATTCCCGCCATTGAAAGTGCTCATGCTTTAGCATATTTAGAAAAATTATGCCCAATTTTAGAAGAAAAAAAGAATATTATAATTAATATCTCAGGACGAGGAGATAAGGATATGCATACAGTATTTTCTATATTAAAAGGAGGAGAAATATATGAATAAATTAGAAAATGTATTTAAAAATAAGAAAAGCTCAAATATTGCTTATATTGTGGGGGGGTATCCATCTATTGAATATACCAGAAATTTCTTAGTTAATTTAGAAAAAACACCTATAGATATTTTGGAGATAGGAATTCCATACTCTGATCCGATAGCTGATGGAAAAATCATTTCTGAGGCTTCATTTAAAGCTTCACAAAACAATGTAACTCCTGATACCATATTTGATCTTTTAATATCTGAAAAAGAAAATATAAAAACTCCTCTTGTTTTTTTAGTTTATTACAATCTTATCTATGCTTATGGTCTAGATAACTTTATAAAAAAATCTACAGAGGCAAATATTTCTGGCTTAATAATACCTGATTTACCCTATGAAGAAGCACATGAATTTGTGGAAAAACTAAAAAATAACAACATTTCATTTATTCCACTTATTAGTGTAACATCAGAAAATAGAATTCAAAAGTTGGTTAGTCAAGGAAGTGGTTTTATTTATGCTGTGGCTTCATTGGGAGTTACTGGAACTAAGCAGGTTTCACATGAAAGATTAACAAACTTTATTCAAAAGATAAAAACTCATACATCCTTACCAGTAGCTATTGGATTTGGGATTAAAAGTAAACAAGACATTACTGATTTACGTGGTATTTCTGATGGTGTCATTGTTGGAACTTCCATTGTAAAACTCACAGAAAGTAATAATCCTGATGAAATGGTTATGAGGTTAAATGAATTATTTTAAAGTACAGTAACTTTTTACATTATTTCTTTATTTTTCTCAATATTTATTTCAAAATTATTTTTTTTGACTCTTTAAATATATTTTTTAATTTTTTTTAGATTTACTTCAGACAAATTTTTGACTTAATTATATGACAAGAAAGCCCTCTAAGTCTGTCATCCTGAGGAGCTTGCGACGTAAGGATCTCCTAGTGTTGATTGTTCTATTTTATGACTTCATTAGTTTTCCATGTTTGAAAATAGATTCTCACGTTGTTTCACTCCTCAGAATGACAAATTCATAGAATATACTTCTCTTAAGATATTTCTTTTGATATAACATTTCTTTCTTCACTTCCGTAAAGAATCAAAGGGTGCATCTTTATCAGACCACCCCTTTATCTCTTTTCCTTCATTTAAAACGAAGCTTTTAACATTACTCCTAATTTATAATCATCTTGTTCATCCTGCCCTATTCCATACTCTCCTGTTAGATATATCCCATATCTTTTATATGCTTCTATTCCTAAATAAGCATTTGTTTTTATTGTTCCTTTTTCATCATCTACTTTAGATAATTCATGATAACCATCCTCTATTGATAGTAAACTCGCCTTTTCCTTATTATTCATATCACCCAGCTCATATTCATAGCCTATTCCTATATTTCCTTTCAGCATCCAACTTGATTGTTTTCCAAATGCTTTCTCTCCCTCAAATCTTATTCCTAAATTAGGTTTTATACTGTAAGCATTGTTACTATCCACTTTTAAGCTTTCTACTCCTCCATCTTCTTCAAAACTCGGGTGCATCATATATCCTAATTCTAAGCCTATATACGGTATCACCTTTGCATTTTTACTTATCACTAAATCTTTTCCTAGCTCATTTAATGAACTTACACCATATACATTATAATTCGAATTTAAGCTTGATGCTGTATTATCTGACCATATAACGTCTCTATCTACATTATGAAAACTTACTCTCCCCAATAAGTCATTTTTGATGCTCCATCCATTTGCATCATACTTATTATGTAAACCTAATTGAATTGTATCTGCCTGATCTTCATCATTTGTTTCATCCATTTGAAAATCTGTTCTTGTATAACCTAATGAATATCCAAATTTATGTCTATATGTGCTCTCTATCTCCCTTAGTGCTAGTACTCCATATGTGTCATAATCGTAATCCAATACCCCATATGTATCTTCATTTCTCTTTCCTTTTCCACCAATTATTCCAATTTTCACATTTTCTTTTGTGTTATTTTCTGAGCTTTGTAATAATTCTAATGTATTTTTTAGCACATTAGATATGTCCTCTTCTCTTTTGTTTATATTTGCATATGTATTACCTGATAGTTGATTAAACATATCCCCAAGGTCATCTACATTATTTATTAAATCTATTTTATCGTATAATTCTAATGCTTCTCCTGTAGCTCCTTGATAACCACTTTCTATATTTTTAGCAAAGCCGTCATACCATTTCCCTTGTGTAAACTCACTATAATTTATTTTTTCCATCCAAATATCTATTTTTCCATTACCATTTACTGATGGTGTGGCTTCAAAAGTTAAAGAATTACTCTTTACTGCTAAATCTCCTGAATTACTTCCTGATGATGTAGGGTCAAATACATTCTCAAACTTGTATACTCTTACATTTGTACCTTGTGTAAACGAAGGATCTATTCCAACAGGTGCATCTCCGAAATTAAAACTTGGTGCTATTATATTCGTAGCACTAGATATTAAAAATCCAGCATCTATATCTTCTGGCGCATAACTATCTATAGATAATACTTCCACTGTTGGTACTGTTAAAGTCGACTTATCTACCTTAATTATTAAGTTTAAGCCATCTAAATCAAATCTTTCATCCACTTTAATTACTCCAGCATTTATTATTGACGGCACTGTATAATCATTAGAATAAGCAAACATCTTAGCTCCATTACTTATGTTAATTGTTCCGTTATTTATTATATCCCCTGACTGAGCCATTATCCCTATTGAATCTTTCCCTGAAACATCTATTACTCCTTCATTATCTACTAAAGTATCTAATGTTCCATACATCCCTATTGCACTATTTCCACTCACAGAGATGTTACCATAGTTCACTATTTTATTTGAAGCTTTACCAGCCATGCCTACTACTTCATCGCCTGTTAAAGTTATATTACCATAATTTTCAAAACCAGCTGAATTTTCAGTATACATTCCTACCATTCCTGATGAATTTCCTGTTATATTTCCATAATTCTTCCCCATAACTTGGCTGTTTATTGAGTATATTCCCAGTGATTTTTCTCCTCCATTGATATTACCATGGTTTTCTAATGTAGTATTATCTGTATATATTCCCACTGAATACATGCTATTTACTGGATCTACTATCCCTCCAACTTTTACTACATACGAGTCTCCTACTGTTATTTCTCCTTCATTTTGTACACTTCCATTTTCAGAATAGATTCCTATATTTCCTATTCCTGAACTTAAATCTATTTTAGATTCATTATTCAAGCTTCCACCATTCGATAAATAAAATGCTATATCATTTGATCCTGTTGAGCTTATTACTGAATTTGAATTACTTGTTATAAGACCAGTTCCTTCTTTATACACAAATATATTATTATTTCCTAATGTTATAGAACCTTTATTCACCAAATTTGATCCTGAATTAATTACAAATGCATAACTGCTTTCTCCCATTTGTATATTTGATGAAGTATTTGTTATATTTGCTCCATTTATTCCGTATACTCCTATACTTTTGCTATCTCCAATTGTTAAGTTTGATGTAAAATCTACTGTTCCTCCATTTGAATATATACCTATACTACTATTTCCTACTGCAATATTTCCACCAGAAGTTATATTATTATCTTTTCCATAAATTCCAACTGTTTCATTTCCTGTTTTTATGCTTCCAATATTCACTACTTCATTCCCTGTAGTTTCACTATATATTCCAAATACTTGGTTTGATACTCCTGTGGTGTCTCCTATTGTTATATTTCCATTATTTCTTATAGATTTTTGCATGTTCCCTGTTGCATAAATCCCTATTCCATTTTTTCCTAAAGTTATAGAACCATCATTTAATATTGCTGTTCCTACTGTATCTCCTTTCGAATATATACCTACTGATGAATCATTTCCTACTATTAAAGCATTATTCTTTATTAAAAATGATTTTTCTCCGTAGATACCTGCTCCAGTATCACCAACACTAATTTTTCCGTTTAAGTTATTAGCGGTTCCATTTGCATTATATATTCCTATTCCTGATGTACCTAGTATTATCTCATTATTATTTAAAGAATTTCCATTTTCTGTATAACTTCCTATCGAGTTATCTCCATTAAGTGTAAGACTTCCTTTATTCTCAGTACTTTTTCCTTTTGAGTAAAGTCCTGTTACTCCATTTGAAGAAGAATCTATTACTGAATTTATTCCAAAACCTATATCAGAATTATCACCTACTAGTATTACTGAATTTGACCCCACTCCTGTTAAATATCCATCATAGATAAAACTGTTATCTTTTACAGCTGCCAAAGTTAAATTAGAACTATTATTCCCATTTACCAACATATTTCCAACAGTATAACTTCCACCAGGATTAGCAGTAGCCACAAAAACTATTGTATTATCTCCATTAACATTTACGGTATTTATACTTCCAGTAGATGTTAATGTACTATTTCCATCAAGTACTATTCCGTATGAATTATCTCCTAATATATCTATTATACTTCCATCTAAATTTACACTACTATCTTTTGAATATATTCCTGTTCCTTTTGAGCCAACCTTGATAATCCCAGAGTCATTTAAAGTTGCTTTATTTAAAACTACTCCTGTTCCCTCATCTGTTGTTTGGCTTAAATCTATTGTTGAACCTGAATTTAAATTTACTATTTTATCTGCAATTATTGAAGTTAAGATATCGTCATTATTATCAGCATAAATTCCATATGAGTTATTCCCATTTACTGTGATTAATCCATTATGCTCTATTTTAAAACTTCCATCTCCAAAAATTTCTTTCATTAGTAAATTTGTTATTGGATCTGTTTTATGACTCACTGCAAGTATTCCTGCTGCTTGTTCCCCTACTTCAATTAATGAACCTGTTTTTGTTGTGGTCTCTGTTCCATTTAATCCATAAATTCCATATGAATCTAATCCAGTTACTTTTATTATTCCATTATTTTGAATTATTCCATTATCTGTATATATCCCAATAGATGATTCTCCACCTAGTTCAATGCTTCCATTATTAGTTAATGTTACTACTGATTTAGCATAATCACTTCCTAATCCATCTTCTCCATTTTCCTGAGCTATTCCTAATTGATTAATTCCAGTTCCTTTTATTGTCATTTGATTTGTTATACTGCTATTTGATAACTCTACTTTTTTATAGTCATTATTAGGATCATCTAAATCTGAATCATTATCTACGTTTAACAAACCTTTGTATAACATAAACATCATATAGTCATTTCCAGTTATTGTTAAATCAGAAAATCCACCTGCTTCTATTTGGTTTACCACACTTAAATTTACCGAAGCCTCCCCTAATGAAAATACTCTTGAACCTGGTTCCATAATTAAATTTAAATTAGTTATTGTTATTCCTGAATTTAAAAGTAAATTTTCTAAATCTGACGATGAATTTACTATTGTAGTACTTGCTCCGCTACCTTCTATTAAAAAAGCTGTTCCCCTATCTAATGATATTGGTCCTCCTTTTACAGTTCCAGATGAGTTTGATATATTTATTTTCCCACCATCTAGTGTATAAAAACTTAAACCAGTCTGCCCTGTTTCAAAATCTAAATTTTGTACATTTATAGTTCCATTTTTTCCCGCTAGAAAATCTACTCCACCATCTTTTAATGTAATATCTCCTCCTGTTACATTGATTATACTTAAATCTGTAGTTTGTGTACTGTTATTTCCAGCATAAACTCCTACAGAGTTTGAACCAGTTAGATCCATCTGAACTGATCCTGCATTTATAGTTCCTATATCTGAAAGTAATCCATAAGAATTATTCCCGTTTATAGTTAATAAACCAGTATTAGTAAAAGTTCCATTATCTTTTACAACTATTCCAGTTGAGGTATCCCCCTCTATTAACATAGTTCCATCATTATTTCCAGTAGCTCCCTCTATTATAGCCCCTATGTTACTTGTTCCACCTTGAATAGTTATATCTCCATGATTTGTCACAATCCCACTACTTTTAGCAATCATACCAGCATTATTATTTCCACCATTTATTATGATATTCCCTGGTGTATTATTAGTTAAATTCCCACCATCTGCTCTTATTCCAATAGAGTTTTCTGAATCATTTATATTAATACTTCCTTCATTAAATAATTCATTTGTTATTTCTGAATAGATTCCAAAAGAAGTATTACTTCCAGTACCTACAATATTAATTTCCCCAGTATTTAGAGTACTGCTATTAAGTATGCTTTGAATTGATATTCCTCCGGAATTACTACCATTTATATTTATAGTACCTGTATTTAGCAACTCTGATCCCAAGTCTAAATTACCATTTTTACCAAGGGCCATTCCGAAACTTCCAGTTCCGTTTAATGTAATCTCCCCTTGGTTCAAAGCCTGTATAATGTATTCATATCCACTAGTTCCAGTTGCTATGAAAGCTGATGAATCATTTCCATCTAACTGCACTTTTCCAGTAGCATCATTTGTGAATTTAATAATAGCCTTAGAATCTTGCCCTGACTCAGGTGTAAATATAAAAGCTGATTGTTTATCTCCTTGACCATTTATTGTTCCTGTATTTATTACTTCATTAATAACTGTTCCTACACCACTACCACTTTGAATTTCTAAACCAGCTGTATTTTCATTTACTAACTCAATTATCCCATTATTTGTAAATGTCTTATTAGTAGAACTATCAATTGTTATAGCTCTCTGACGGTCTCTATCAACTGTTAATATTGTTCCTGCATCAGCATTATATGCTGTACCACTTCCTCCTAAATATGCTGCAATGACATTTCTAGAACCTACACTATGTGATCCTGTAATATTTACATCTGTCCCCAGCACTGTCACAGTTCCTGAAAAGTTATTATAAGAATCAAGACTAGCAACATAAGGATTTACATCTGAAGTACTTACCCCTGGAATTGTTGGTATAACTGCATTAAAAGTAAATAATTCAGGTGTTTGAATATTTAACACTTTAGTATTAAAACCACTAAATGAAATATTCGGACTAACTGGTTTTAATATATTAAAATCAGTATTTGTATTTATATCTATACTTTCTATTTCCTTTATTGGAATGTTAAACCCTAAATCTAAAGTTTTTGATTCTGTGGGCACATATCCTAAACCACCATCACTGTTACTATTATTACTTCCCTTGCTATTACTATAAAAAGTATTGAAAAATATCTGCCATTCCAAATATTCTGGTTTTACTATATAATTACTTTGTAAATACAAATCTATTATTTCCTTGTTTCTCTTATTTAGAATCTGCTCTATTAGTTTATAATTATCTTTGTTAGATTTTTCTGTATTTATATTTCTTATCATATTATTGTATAATTCTTGATACTTAACTTTTCCCACTCCATTAGGTTCTGCAAATGATACTGCTAATAGGTTTATAGTTAAAAACATTAGCACTTTTTTATTTTTTTTCATTCTAAATCCACCTCATTCTAAAATCTTAAATTACTAAACATTCTATGTTTTCAAAATACTTATTTACCCTAAAAAATATAAAAATATAATATTTTTAAATTTATAAATAAATCTTTATGCTGTCACTGTTATAATTAAACGTCAATTTTTAGCTAGTATACTCTTTTATAAACATCCACGTCAATAAACCTAAATATAAATTAATTTTATAAGATTTTAAAATTAATTTATATGTTACAACAATGTTACAAACTTAATAATTTTTATTTTTTATTGCTAGAAAATAATTTTGCTATGCAAAACTCTTTTATAAACTAACTCTAGATAAATAGCTTAAATTTGAAACAAATTTATAAAAAATATATCAAGAATTTTTTTTTACTTTTTATCTTTAATTAAAATAATGAATTTTAAAATTTTTTTTTTACATTTTAAAATTATATGACAAAAAATGTACTTATAGAAAATATAAAAGGTTTTGAATGAAACGACAAAATTTATCTTTTCTTCTTTACTATAAATATAAAAAATAGAGAGAACTCAATACACAAAATGTATTTTTGAGAACTCTCTATTTTTTCTTTATTTTCCTCTTCCTAACTATTTCTTATAGATACCACTTATAGAAGCTATGCCTAAAATATGACCCTCCATTTTATTATAAGCTTCATTTAGATAATACCCCTTTTTTAAACCCAACTCTGTATCTAGTGCATAAATAGTTATCTTATAATTATGATCTTTATCTGGAGGATATGGACCTCCATAGTAAGAAGCTTCTTCTTTAGTTAATCCACCTAAAGAACTTGCCCAACTGTTAACCCCTTGTATAATTTCAACATTTTCTCTACTCTCATTTTCAATCAATGTTTTTTTATAAACTGGGATATCCCCAATACTCCAGTGAATCCATAAAAATCCTACTACTGGTATAGCATCATAATCTTCCATAACAATTAAAAAACTTTTAGTACCTTTTGGGATATTTTTCCATTCCAAAGGTATTGATTTACTTGGAACATTATTAATAAAACTCCCACCATTCCCACCATATTGTTTCTCTATAACACCATTTATTATTCCCTTACTTTCTATTTTAAAAGTATTTTCAGTAAAACTACAAATACTAAACATGATTAAAATTGCTAAATATTTCATTATTATTAATCTCCTTTTTTCTTAATATGTAATTATTGCACAATAATATAAATTTAGTCTAACATAAAAGAAATAAAAAAAGAATAACTTACTATTTTGTAAGTTATTCCAAATATTTTTTCCCATATTCCTGCATAAGAGTTAATATTGGTAAAAGTTCTTTTCCCTTTTCTGTCAAAGAATATTCCGTTTTTTTAGGATAAACATCATATTCAATTTTTTTTATAAAATCTTCTTTAAGAAGTAAATTTAGATGTTGTATTAGCATCTTTTCATTACAACCCTTTATATCATTTTTAAAATCTCTCAGTCTTTGTTTACCTAATCTTAATCGCCAAAGTATTATGGCTGACCATTTTTTAGATATTATCTTTTGTGTTAGTTCAACTGGGCAAGTATAATTTTGATCTGATGAACAGTTATATGTTCGATCCATAATTCTTCACCTCCATTATTTGTTTTAATTTTTCCTCTGTATAATTATTATACCATAAACTTCAAATCAATTCTAAATTTTCCCGATAACTTTCCTATCTAATTTCCATAAATTAAGTATTATTTGACTTTAGATTCTAATTGAAAAATGTTATAATAACTCATATTTTAAAACTAAGGAGTAAAGAATGGAATACAAAAAAATTAATAATAATATTATTTCAGAATTTTCAGAATTTCTAAATAAAGATCAAATAATTTCTGATGAAAAAAATAAACTTCAATATTCAAAGGATGAAACCGAGGATCTGGTATACCTACCTGAATTAGTTTTAATTCCTAAAAATACAGAAGAAATTTCAAAAATATTACAAATTTCTAACAAGCATATAATCCCAGTTACAGTACGAGGAACTGGTACTGGACTTAGTGGCGGTGCACTTCCTGTCTGTGGTGGGATTGTACTTTCAATGGAAAAATTCAATAAAATAATTAACATTGATACAGATAATTTTCAAATAACAGTAGAACCATTTGTCATTAATTATGATATACAAACAGTAGTTAAAGAAAAAGGTCTTTTTTATCCCCCTGATCCTGCAAACTATAAGAATTGCTCTATAGGAGGAAATATAGCTGAAAATTCTGGTGGCCCAAAAGCTGTAAAGTATGGTACTACAAAAGACTATGTTCTTAGCCTTGAAGTTGTTTTAGCGAATGGGGATATTATTCATACTGGAAGAAATCTTATAAAAGATGTAGCTGGATATAACCTTACTCAACTGTTTGTGGGTAGCGAGGGGACTCTAGGCATAATTACAAAAGCTACTTTAAAATTACTTCCAGAAGTAAAAGAAAATATTCTTATGCTAATATCTTTTTCAACAGTTGAGGATGCTGGAAAATCTGTTAATACGATACTTAAAACTGGTATAATTCCAAGTTCTCTTGAATTTATGGAAAGAAATGCCCTTATTATTTCAAAAGAATATGCAAACTTAGAATATCCCCCTGTTAATGAAAGTACTGAGGCGCATCTAATTGTGGAACTTGATGGAAATGATTATGAAAAATTACTTCAGGAAAGAGAAATCATAACTAAGGCTGTCGCTGTTAATAACCCAGAATTTATTATTTCTGCCAACTCTGAGGATGAAAAGGAAAAAATATGGCAATTGAGAAGAAATACTGGTCTAGCTGTTGGTGATAAAGATGTTTATAAGGAACAAGATATTTCTATACCAAGATCAAATATTCCTAAAGCTGTTAATTTCATAAATAATTGGTGTGAAAAATATGGCTATACTGCTGCCTGTTATGGACATGCTGGTGATGGTAATATACATGCAAATATTCTAAGATCTAGTGTTTCTGATGATATATGGAATAACAAATTAAAACTTCACTTAACAGAGCTTTTTGATTATATTTGTAATACGCTAGACGGTTCTGTCACAGGAGAACATGGCATAGGCTTTGTTCAAAGAGATTTTTTACCTGTTATGATAGATAAAACTACTATTAATGTTATGAAAAGTATAAAACACTTATTTGATCCTAATAATATAATCAATCCAGATAAAATATTTTTGAAAGATTAATTTATAAAAAAATGAAACAGACTTTTTTGTCTGTTTTTTTATTTCTCAAAAAAATATTTAAATATAGATTAATGAAATTAAATTTATTTATTATAATATTAAATATAATATAAAGTAAATCTTTTATTTTTTTATTAACATCATTAATTTTCACATCTATTTTATCGTTATATAATAAAAGAATAACGAATATTATCAGCATTTATAAGTTTTAAAATTTTATAATAAAAATTCTATCAAAAAAAATATTTTTGCTGTTTAAAAAAAATTAAAAAAACATAGAATTTTTATAATAAATATAGTACAATAAAAAATATACTACTCACATTATAAAATTACATTCATATTCTAAAATATTCTAAAAATCGTATAACTTAAAATTCCTAACATAAATATTAAAAAATCTAGAAAGGGGAAATAAATGGACTATAAAGCAATCGGTAAAAACGAGGAAAGATGGGACGCTATTTCTAAAGTACAAGGAAAAGCAAATTATACTGCTGATCTTCCAAAAAGAAAAATGTACTATGGAAAAATCTTTAGATCTACTATAGCGCACGGATTGGTTAAAAATTTGGATATCAGTGAGGCATTAAAAGTTTCAGGAGTAATTAAGATATTAACACCTGATGATGTTTCAAAAGAATCATTTCCAACAGCAGGACATCCCTACTCATTAAATCCTAAAACAGCAGATATCGCTGATAGAAATATTTTAACTAAAAGAATACGTCTGTATGGTGATGAAATAGCTGCGGTTATAGCAGAAACTGAATTAGCTGCTGAGATAGCAATGAGTAAAATAAAGGTTGAGTATGAAGAGTATCCTTTTTACTTAACACCAGAAGAATCACTTGCAGAAGGAGCTGTTGAGCTTCACGAAAATACAAAAAATCTAATTGCATCCACTGTAGCAACTGTTGGTGATATACAAGAAGGATTTGAAAAAGCAGATCATATTTTTGAAGGTGAATATAAAACTCAAATAGTACAGCATTGTCACATGGAAAATCAAATAGCTTACGCTTACAAAGATTCTGATCAAAGATGGGTTTGCGTTTCTTCTACACAAATCCCGCATATTTGTCGTCGTATTTTAGGTCAGGCATTTAACATGCCTTGGAGTAAATTCAGAGTTATAAAACCACTTATTGGTGGCGGTTTTGGAAACAAACAAGATATTACTATCGAACCATTAGTTGTTGCTATGAGTATGGCTATTGGCGGAGAACCAGTAATGATAGATCTTCAAAGAGAAGAAAGCTTAGCTTGGACAAGAGTAAGACACGCTATATCTTATAAAACAAAAATTGGTGTTACTAAAGATGGTCATATCACAAGTTTAGAAGTGGATGCTCTTTCAAATAATGGAGCTTATGCTTCACATGGTCACTCAATAGTTGCTAAAGGTGCAAGTTCAATGCAGTTATTATATAAAATACCAAATATGGTATATAGAGCTAAAACGGTTTATACAAATACTGCGGCTGCTGGAGCAATGCGTGGTTATGGCATTCCTCAAGTCCTTTTAGCTATGGAATCACAAATGGAAAAAATTTCTCACGAATTGGGAATTGATCCAATTGAGCTAAGACGTAAAAATCTAGTAGAAGAAAATACAGAAAACCCTGTAAATCACGTTGTTTTCTGCTCTAATAAACTAGATGAATGTATAGTTAAAGGTAAAGAGAAGTTTAACTGGGACGCTAAAAAAGAAGAATCTAAAAATTATAAAAGTGGAGATCGTAGAAGAGGAGTAGGTATAGCAATTTTTGCTTATGCAACTGGTGTATATCCTTACAGTCTTGAAATTGGTGGCTGCCGTCTTACTCTAAATCAAGATGGAACTGTTAAGATGATGATCGGAGCCACTGAAATAGGTCAAGGATCAGATACTGCTTTTAGACAAATGGTCTCTGAAAGTACAGGAATACCTTATGATCATGTTTATGCTGACCAAAATACTGATACAGACTACTCACCTTTTGATACTGGTGCTTATGCTTCAAGACAAAGTTATGTTTCTGGTATGGCCGTTAGAAAAGCTTCTGAGGAACTAAAAGACAAGATTCTAAAAGCTGTACAAAAATTCCATAATATTGATCCTCTTCATGTAGATGTTGTAGATGGAAATATAGTTTATAAACATAATAATAAAATTATTGAAAGCTTAGGTGACTTAGCACTAAAAACATATTATGATTTGAAAAAGGCTGAGTGTATAACTGCAGAAGTTTCAAATAATTTTCAAAACACATCTAGTGCTTATGGTGCTACTTTTGTAGAGGTAGAATTAGATATAAAAACAGGACAGCTGGAAATTTTAAGTGTACTAAATTCACATGATTCAGGAAAAATAATAAATCCACTTTTAGCCACAGGTCAAGTAGAAGGTGGAATGGGTATGGGAATTGCTTATGGAATGGCCGAAGAACTTCGTTATGATGAAAAAACTGGAAAACCATTGAATAATAATTTATTAGACTATAAAATGCCTACATCTATGGATTTACCTGACTTAGACGTATTATTTATTGAATCTGATGATCCTTTTGGACCATATGGAAATAAAGCATTAGGAGAACCTCCTATTTGTAGTCCTGCTGCAGCTATAAGAAACGCTGTTTTTGATGCTATAGGAATTGAGTTTAATGAATTACCTATAAAACCACAAAAAATAATTGAAAAATTAAAAAATAAAGGAATAATTTAGGAGGTCAAATAAATGTATGATATTGGCGGGTATACAGAAGCTAAAACTGTAGATGAAGTTATAGAATTACTAAAAAACAATGATAACGCTCTAATTATATCTGGTGGAACTGATGTACTTATTAAGGCTCGTGAGAGAAAAAGCGGATATGTTGGAAGAGACTTAATTGGTATAACTAGAATTCCAGAATTAATGGGAGTAAAAATGAATTCTGATGAAAGTATTATAATAGGACCAGCCACTACTTTCTCAGGTGTAGAAAAAAATGAAATTATAGCTAAAAACTTAAATAATTTATCATATGCTGTGGGTACTGTGGGTGGGCCACAGACTAGAAATGCTGGAACTATTGGAGGTAACATATGTAATGGTGCTACTTCTGCTGATAGTGCATCTACATTATTTGCTTATAATGCATCAGTAATAATCAAAGGAATCAATGGTGAACGTGAACTTCCTATAAGTGAGTTTTACCTTGGTCCTGGAAAAGTTGCATTAGAACATTCTGATGTATTAGTTGGAATAAAAATAAAAAAAGAAGATTATCATGGCTATAAAGGTCATTATATAAAATTTAGTCCAAGAAAAGCTATGGACATAGCAACTTTAGGGTGTTCAGTATTAATAAAAGAAAATAATGGTGTTATTGAAGATTTAAGAATTGCTTTCGGAGTTGCTGGACCTACACCAATAAGAGTAAATAATGCAGAAGAATACGCTAAGGGAAAAACTATTAGCCCTGAGGTATTAGATAAAATTGGTGAACTGTGTTTAGAAAATTCTAGAGCAAGAGATTCTTGGAGAGCTTCAAAAGCTTTTAGAGAACAATTAATAAAAGAATTACCTAAAAAAGCTATTATGATATCATCAGGAGGGAAATAATGATAAAAAAAATATCGTGTAATGTAAATGGTAAAGACTATACTCTTGAGGTAGATGCCAAAGAGTCATTGTTAGAAATGCTTAGAAATAGACTAGATTTAACTGGTGCTAAACAAGGGTGCGGTGTTGGTGAATGTGGTGCTTGTGCTGTTATTATTGATGGTACAACTATTGATTCTTGTATTTATTTAGCTGTTTGGGCTGATGGTAAAACTATTAAAACAATTGAAGGTGTTGCTAAAAATGGTGCTTTATCTGATGTTCAAGAAAGTTTTATTGAAGCCGGAGCAGTACAATGTGGATTTTGCACTCCTGGATTAATTGTTTCTTCTACTAGTTTATTAGAACAAAATCCTAATCCAACTAGAGCAGAAATAAAAAGAGGTATTTCAGGTAATTTATGCAGATGTACTGGATATCAAAAGATAGTGGAAGCTGTAGAAAATACTGTGGAAAAAAGAAAGAGTAAATAAAAAATATTTTAAAATAAAAAAGGGTATTTCAACTACATCTTGAAATACCCTTTTATTATTTTTTCTTATAAAATGGAAGCCCTGCTAATATTATTATTATAGATATTAACATATATAAAGGATTTGCAATAGCTGCATATATTGCAATTGTTACTCCACTTAGTGCTGCTAAAATTGGAATAACTGGATAAAAAGGAACTTTATATGGACGCTCCAAATCAGGATGCTTTTTTCTAAGAATAATAACACCAATAAATAAAAATGTGTAATATATCCAAAAC
Organism: Sebaldella sp.; assembly: GCA_018058425.1. Classification (GTDB taxonomy): domain Bacteria; phylum Fusobacteriota; class Fusobacteriia; order Fusobacteriales; family Leptotrichiaceae; genus Sebaldella. The sequence goes on along the minus strand of JAGOZX010000023.1, from coordinate 3,518 downwards.
ACTGCAACAGGTATATCTCCAAAAACATCAGGATTTCTGGTGAAAAATATAAGCCCTAAATATATACATGCTAATACATAAGTTAAAATAGATGCATTTATAGGTTGATCATGCTTTTCATTTACCTTTCCTATTATATTTTTAAAAGGAAACATTCCTTCAATTGCTAAATTATATGGAATTCTCGGACTCGCTATTATAAAACCATTTAAGCCCCCAAATGCTGAAATTACAATACCAAAAAATATAAATTTTGCTCCATTTGCTCCAAATAATTTTATGGCAACTCCAAAGACACCCTCGTTTATAATTCTATTTACAGGAAAAGCTGATAATAACGCTATATTAAAAAGTAAATAAACGCCTGTTATTATACCAAGTCCCCATATTATAGCTCTTGGAAGATCTCTTTTTAAATTTTTCATTTCTCCAGAAATAGAACTCACATAGATCCATCCATCAAAGGAAAACATAACAGGAACTAAAGCCATACCTAATAGTAGTATAAATGGCTTTCCAGTATTAGTACTTACCAAATCATACGGTTTTATACTTGATAATACATTCCCATTTAAAAATCCATATATGATTAATAATGCTATAGGAATTAGCTTAGCTGCTGTAAAAACAACTTGAATAACTCCTCCAGCCTTTTTAGTAAACATATTTATAAAGCTAACAAAGGTAAGTGTTCCAAAAGAGATTGACATCATAAGCAGGTGACTTGATTCCAAGCCTAAAAAATTTAATAAAAATATTGAAAAATAATATACAATTATTGCTTCTATAGCTGGCATATAAAGGACACAAAGTGTCCATCCTACAATATATGAAAATAATCTTCCGTAAATTCTTTCAATATACGTGACTATTCCCCCTGCTTCTGGTATTGCAGCACTTATCTCTGCTGTAGTTAAACCTGAAAAAATAGTAATTATTCCACCAATCAACCAAGCCAACAAAGCAATTTTAGGATTGCCTCCTGCTGCTTTTAATATTGTTCCTGATTTAAAAAATATCCCTATACCAATTACTATTCCTATTACCATTGATAGTGCTACAAAAGCACCATACTTTTTATGTAGTTGTTTTTCCACGTTTTATTTTTACCTTCCTAATAAATCAAAAATTCCTAATATCATTGAATACGATAAATGCCATTAATCCAATTAATAAGGCAAAGCCAACAATATGAAATTTTTCTTCTATTTTTTTATTTACTTTTATTCCAACTAACTCTAATAATACAAATATGATTCTTCCACCATCAAGCGCTGGAAAGGGTAGTAAATTTACTAGTCCAATATTAATAGATAAAAAAACGAAAAAGTTTAACAAAATAATAAAACCTCCGCTAGAATAAGCTTCTCCTACTACTTTTGTCAGTCCAACAGGACCTGTTAACTGATTCATACCCACTTTACCTGTAAAAAGACTTGCTATTCCTTTTAACATTTCACTTAATATACTAAAGAATGAAACTACTGAAAGCTTTGCTCTTTCCAATATATTAATATGAGGCATCTCAGGTTCCACTCCTAGAATATATGTCTTACTTTCTTCATTATAAGTCAATTTAGTTTTTAAAATAACTTCCTTATTTTCCCTATTAACTTTTATCTCTATATCTTGATTATTATATTTTTCATTATTTAATTTACTCATTTCTACTGTTAATTCTCTCCAGTTATTTATCTTAACTCCATCGATACTTGTAATTATATCTCCCACTTTTAAAATATTATTAGAATGTGAACTCTCTAAAATAGTTTTTATTTTCGGGGTTACAGAAGTTGGCGGAACTGTTTTAGTTATTGTAAATAACATAAATAATACAATTATCGCAGATAAAAAATTCATTGCAACACCTGCAAATAAAACAATTAATCTTTTTATTGGATTTTGAGAATTAAAACCATTCTCTACTTCTTTTCCTGTTTCTACTTCCATTCCATCTATACTTACAAATCCCCCAAACGGAATTGCTCTAATTGAATAAGCTGTTGTATTTATTTTCTTTGATATTAATTTTGGCCCTATTCCTATTGAAAATTCCAAAATAGGCATGTGAAATAATTTCGCTGTAATAAAATGTCCAAATTCATGGATAAATACTATTATCCCTAATAGAAGTACTGTTATTATTATACTCATAATTTCTCCTTGTCATTATTTATCTTTATATTATATACTAGAATTCAAATTATTACTATTGACATTTTCACATATTAATTATATCATTTAATTATATTCTTCAGGGCAGGGTGAAATTCCCGACCGGCGGTAAAGTCCGCAAGCTTTTTTAAAAGGCATGAACTGGTTAGATTCCAGTACCGACAGCTATAGTCTGGATAAGAGAAGATTGGGTTTTAGCTCTCTTAAATTTGCTTTGTTAAGAGTTTTTTTATTTAGGAGGAAATTCATCATTATGAGTAAACAATTTAAATTATTCAGTAATATTATGATTATCATTGCGGCTTCTATGTGGGGTATTGACGGAGTTTTACTTACTCCATCATATTTTTCTACATTTCACTTTTATAATGTAGATATCATAGTTTTTATTGCCCATTTTATACCATTTTTAGTTTTAAATATTTTTCTTTTTAAAAAATATAAATATTTAAAAGTTTTTACCGCCAGTGACTTTACATACTTTTTATTAATTGCTGTTTTTGGAGGGGTTATTGGAACTCTTTCTATGGTAAAGGCATTACAATTAAGTCAATTCAGTCAGTATAGCGTGGTTATTCTATTACAAAAATTACAACCTATTTTTGCTATCTTTTTGGCCTCTATTTTACTAAAAGAAAAACCAACGAAAAAGTTTTATATAGTTGCTGTAATTGCCATTTTATCAAGTTATGTACTAGCTTTTGGGTTAAAAAGCCCTTCACTTTTAGAAAATAATAATATAAAAGCCTGCCTTTTTTCTCTACTTGCTGCTTTTTCATTTGGTAGTAGTACTGTTTTTGGAAGAAAAGTTTTAAATAAATATGATTTTTCTACAAGTACATTTTATAGATTTACATTTACAAGTATTATTATGTTTGTTATTATTTTGATAAAGGGAGAAACTCATTTAATTGGTACTTTTGTATCTAATAAAAGTATGTTTTCTTTAGCACTCTTTATCGCATTCTTTGGACTTTTAGCAGTTTTCACATATTACTACGGGCTAAAAGGAACGACTGCCTCTACTGCGACATTATGTGAGTTAGCGTTCCCGTTAACATCTGTTATATTAGAAGGAGTTTTGAGACATCGAGTTTTAAGCTTTGTTCAGATTATAGCTGCAGTTATACTAATTTCAGCAATTTTATATCTTAATATGTCCAAAGCTGATATTGAGGAAATAGATAAGTTTGAGACAAATCAATAATTATAACTCAAAAAGGGGCTGTCTCAAAAGTATTTTTGAGTCAGCTTTTCTTAATTATATGGAAAAATCAAATAATATTTCTTAAACTAAATATTTTTATTTGAAAAATAAATACTAAAAAATGAGAGAATGACTT
>JAGOZX010000081.1 GCA_018058425.1 Sebaldella sp. | reverse complement strand
ACCATTACTACCCATGTTGTGACAATAGTTTGGTTTATATTGATAGTAAAGTGCCATATGTTAATTGGTCCCCAAAAGACTTTAGGTCCTTCTATAAGCGGGGGAGTCATAAAATCAAACGGCAAAATATACTGTAGGCCCCATAATATAACATTTATTAGTATCATAAATCCTAATATTATACCTACCCATCTTAACATTTTTTTCATAATCCATCGTCTCCTATTTCTTTGCTTTTAAAATTGTGCTTAAGTATAGAGATATTTTAAAATTTAATAATCCTAAACCGCAGAATAACATGTTTAAATCAATTCTTCCAAAGTTATACTCTCTAGTTATATATCCAACCACAAACAATGCTGCGCCATAAAGCATGAATCTTCTGAAAAATTGAGAATACACCTTTGGTTTTATTTTATTTTTAGCATACATCATTCTTTGGCAGTCCATATATAGTGACACTATATTAAAGACAGATACCAAACATCCCAAGAAACAAGCAAAATATAACTCTTTTCTCTGAAATATTACCCCTACAACTAGTACTATAATTGTAATAATTACAGCTGTTTTCAACATTCTGATTATATCTTTACTAAAATATTCTAACATTTATTGACTCCTAATTCAAGTATAAAACTTTTATTTTTGGATATCCTTTAATATCTTGAAAAAACTATAGTATCCTGACACTATTCCCAGTACTATTAAAAATATCAAAATTAAAGGATGCCTGCCGAAATACTTTTCAACCACGAAAAAATACAAGAGCAACATTAGCACTATTGGAGTACACAAAGTGTAAGCCATATTTAGCCCAACAGACATATATTTTAATGTTTTTGATCTTTCTCTTGCTTTTGCCCTTGCTTTATCTTCACTTTTTTTATCCATTATAATTCCTTCATTTCTCTGAATTATTTTTTTAATATGTAGAAAAACCTGCTTTCTCCAAAACCATCTTCTGACTTTATGTCAACTATTTCAAAACCTGTATCTATTGCTAAATTAGCTATTTCTTCCAAGTCAAATATTGTTTTCACATGTACTTCTTCATATTTTTTAAATATATTTTCTTTTTCCCTAATAAATAATGTAATATTGATAACATAATTTTCTTCTGCCTTATCATATTTCCAAATAGTTGTATAATTATCCTTCTCATCTAAAAATATTCCATTTTCAAACATTTCATCGAATACTTCCTCAGTTACCACATCAAATATAAGAATACCATTTTCATTTAAATTTTCATAAGAATTATAAAGAAACTTTTCTAAATCACTGTACTCACTAAAATAATTCACTGTATCAAAATTTGAGATTATGTAATCTGCCTTATTTAACGACTTAAAATCTCTAATATCTTCATTATAAAACTCTATATTTTCAAATTCTTTAGTTTTATCTCTAGAAATATCAAGCATTATCTCAGATATATCAACACCTGTACAGTCAAAATCATCTTTTAAAAAACGCACTAAAAACTCTCCTGTACCACAACCCAAATCTAAGACTTTTCCTTTTGTTTTTATGTACTTTCGTAAATACTCATACCACTTATCATAATTTACATTTTCCATAAAAATATCATATATATTTGCAAATTCTTTGTGCAATTTACACCTCACAAAATTATAGTTTATTTTATTACTTCTAAAAGTTCTTTATCTATTACTTCTAATGCCTTGACTGTCTTATCAGAATTTAAAAATTCCACTTCAAAAAACCCATCCTCATAATCTAGTAGAATTGTTCCTATATCTCCTGATCTAAGAGCTGTCACTTCATTATCCAAACCAATATATCTAACTTTTGTATTTATTTCTAACTTTTCTCTCTCTGCCATACTTAACTCTCTCTTAGACTTTCTAGCCCTTCACCTGTCACAGCTGCTAAAAATTCTGTTATTTTATAACTTGACACCTTATTTATTATAAATGGATCCTTATTTACGATTTTTTCTAACTCCTCTTTAGAATCCAAAGAAGCAATTATTGTACCTCCTACCCTAGGAACCATTGGCCCTGATACAATGAAAATACCTTCTTCATAATTTTCCTCTAAAAACTTTTTATGTTCTTCCATATACTTCCCTACTTCTTCAAGTGGTTTTACATATGTTAATTCTATTATAAACATTCTAAGTACTCTCCATTTCTTTTATTAACTTTTTTTATTTTTTTGGTTTCTCTGATTGTTTCTCTTCTTTGTTATTTTGAACAGGTGAACTTCTATCTTTCAGATATTCATAATTCAGTTCATTTCGAGTACTCATTACTAAAATTAATTTTATCTCTCCATTTTTTTCAATTGGATGATATATTGTAATTTCACCATTTTTCTCAATCTCAAAACTTTTTCTATCTTTTAACATTTTATCAAATTTTGTTTTTTCATTTTTACTTGGTAAATATAATCTTTGTAATACTTCTGAGATTTTTCTATCATCTCTAAGATCATAATCTAAAGGCCCTACTCTATAAAACACCTTATCTCCCTCTCTTAATTTAGGAACTAATAAAGTTATAGAACGATTCTTAGTTGATAGAAGTAAGCTATCTCTTGTATAATAAAAATCTTTCATTTTTGCATCTTGATCTATTTCATCAACTAATTTACCTGTAATTGAAGAATTACTTATTTCTGTAGTCTCCTGCTTTAAGTCCGCTATATTTTTCTCATTTATTTTAAAATTTGCAATAAATTGAATTCCCAATATAACCACTATTACTGCTGCTGAAGCTATAAGTATTTTTCTAAAATCTAATATTCTACTACCTGTTCTTGTTTCATCGGAACTTGAATAAGCTGCAATAGAATTGGATATTATATTTAATGTAATAACAACATGTAAAAATGCTAAAGCAAATAATGTCCCCATTATAAGACCAAAAGTATTCCAAAGTTCTCCATTCATAACTGCTAAACTAAATAGATTTCCTATTAAGCCTACTATTAATAAGATCACAGCCAGCCATGAGAGCACTAAAATTACTCTTAGAACAAGGTTTTGAAGCCTTTTCAATCTATTCATAATTTACACCTCCTGAAAATTTACTTACAATATTCCATATTTTTTTAAATTAACATTCTTTATATAAATTAACCTAGTAATTCCTGCACTTTTTTAACAAGAACATCTACATATTCATCCACTACTTCTTGAGTTTCTGCCTCTACCATAACTCTAATTAATGGCTCTGTTCCAGAAGCTCTTACTAATATTCTTCCTTTTCCCTCTATTTCTTTTTCTTTATTTTTCACAAAATCCATTAACTCTTTATTTTCTGACCAAGTCTGTTTTTTCTCTTTAGAAACTACTGTATTAACTAATTTCTGAGGCCATAACTTTATATCCTTTACCAATTCACTTAGAGATTTTCCGCTTTCTTTTATTGCTGCTACAAGCTGTATTGAAGATAATATCCCATCACCTGTTGTGTTATAATCTAACATTATTATATGTCCTGACTGCTCTCCACCCAGATTTAAACCATGCTCTTTCATTTTTTCCAGCACATATCTATCTCCAACATTAGCTCTTATTAAACCTATCCCATTTTCATCTAAATGTTTCTCAAATCCCATGTTACTTTGTACTGTAGTAACTACTTTATTAGAATTAAGCAATCCTTTTTTATGAAAGTTTTTTGCTATTACTGAAATAAGTAAATCTCCATCTACTATGTTTCCTTTATCATCTACAGCTATTAACCTGTCTGCATCTCCATCATATGCTAATCCCAAATCCGCTTTATACACTTTTACTATTTCTTGCAATAATTCTGGATGTGTTGAACCACAATTTACATTTATATTCTTACCATTTGGTATATTATTTATTACTGTAACATCAGCTTTTAATCTATGGAAAATCTTCGGTGCAACTCTATATGCAGCTCCATTAGCTGTATCTATAACGATCTTTAAATCTTTAAAATCTGTCTTCAATGTAGATGTTAAAAAATCTAAATATATTCTCATATCATCTTCTACATATTTAAACCTTCCTAATTCATCTCCAGCTACTTGATATTTTAAAAGTTCATCTCTATTTTCCATTAAACTTTCTAATTCTTCTTCTACACTATCAGGAAGTTTATATCCATTTTGACTGAAAATTTTTATCCCATTATCCTGTACTGGATTATGAGAAGCCGATATCATTATTCCAGCATCTGCATTTAAATGTCTAGTTAAGTATGAAACTCCAGGAGTTGGCAGTACTCCAACAAAGTCAATGTGAATACCCATTGATGTTATACCTGCTGCTAACGCTGATCTTATCATGTAACCAGATATTCTAGTATCTGTTCCTAATATCACTCTTGGCTTTGATGCTTTTTTATTATTTTTTTTCAAATAATAACCTAATGCTAAACCTAAATCTGTCACTAAATCTATTGTCAAATCCTTATTAGCTTCGCCTCTCATTCCATCTGTGCCGAAATATTTTCTAGCCATATTTTCCTCCGTTTAATTTTATTTTTTATAATTAATGATAACACCATTAAATCATATTTTCAAGAACAAAAAATCATATATATTATGTTTTTCATTTATTTTTCTTAATGTATTATTTTACACCTTTTACTACCACTTAGCAATAAAAAAATCAAGTTTCTTATACAATAGAAATACAATGCTGTTAGAATTTGAGCTTTTAAATAGTTTGAAAGACAATAATATACATATAAAAGATACTTTATAAATATAAAAAACACACTCAAAGTATTATAAATACTAGTGTGTATTTTTTAGTTTATATCTAGTAGTTAGATGTAAAACTTTAATTTATTCAAATATAATTTCTATTGTTTCCTGTATTATTTTTTGCACATCTTCATTCTCTAAAACATCTAGTTTTTTTATAATTCTTAATGGACTTATACTTCTCATTTGGTCTAAAGCTATTTGACCAGCTATTTTGCTTGTATTTAAATTTATTCTTGTTCCCCATTCTCTCATTGTTTTTGTTATCGGAGCGACTATTAACTGACTTGATAATTTATTATAGACATTTGAACTAATTATTATACTTGGTCTTGTTTTATTTATTTCTGTTCCCAATGATGGATCATAATTTACAAGGATTATATCATATTTTTTATAATTCATCTTCAAACCCCTGCCATTCTTCCCAATCTTTGGCGTCATCTATTATTCCATTATCTTGAAAGCTTTTTATAAATTTCTCTCTAAAGCTGACTTTTTCATGTTTTTTTATCAAAATTGCATTTTCTTTTATTTCAAAGTCAATTTCATCTCCTAATTTTATATCCAGTGTATCTAAAATTTTTTTAGGTATTAAAGATCCATATGAATTTCCTATCTTTATTATATTGGACATTTCTAAAACCTCCCTAGTAATAACTTGTTATTACATATTGTAAGATATTCTTATTTAAAAGTCAATACTTAAGAATTTTTCTCTTATTTCTGTTCGAATTAAAAAATAAACCACAGTATTAAAACTATGGTTTATCTGTAAAAACTATTCTATTAAATATTAAAATTTTCTCCTATGCTATCAGCAGTTAATATTGCTGCATATACGTCATCTACTGTGACTTCAAAAGGCATATTATATATTGTTTCTCCGTCAGCACAAGCTAACTTTGCCACTTCATAAAATCTAGTTTTATCTATATTCTTAAGTCCCATGTCTTGGAAACATACTGGAAGACCTACCCTCTTACAAAAAGTAAGTACATTGCAGATATCTTCATTTGGGGCTTTTTCTAATACTAACTGTACTAATGTTCCAAAGGCTACTTTTTCCCCATGGTATAAATGATGTAATTCTTCGATAACTGTTAAGCCATTATGAATAGCATGCGCTGCTGCAAGACCTCCACTTTCAAAACCTATTCCACTTAAATAAGTATTGGCCTCTACTATATCCTCAAGGGCTTTTGTTACTACTTTATTTTCTACTGCAAGTTTTGCACCATATCCACTTTCTAAAAGTGTATCATAACATAATTTTGCTAAAGCTCCTGCTGCTCTTGTAGGAAGCCCTCCTGCCATTGCTGCTTTAGAAGAAGCTATACATGCTCTTGCTTCAAAAAATGTTGCCAGTGCATCTCCCATTCCCGCCACTAAAAGTCTAACTGGGGCTGCCGCTATTACCTTTGTATCCATTATAACTAAATCTGGATTCTTTGGTAAAAATAAATACTCACTAAACACACCTTCTGGAGTATAAATAACTGATAATGCGCTACATGGAGCGTCTGTAGATGCTATTGTTGGTGCAACTACTATAGGAAGCTTTGTATAAAAAGAAGTTGCTTTAGCAGTGTCTAATGTTTTTCCACCACCAACTCCAGCTATACAATTTATATTTTTATTTTTTACTATCTCAATTAATCTGTCTATTTCTTCTCTTGAACATTCTCCGTTAAACTTTTCAAAGTGTACTTCCGCATTATTTTCATTATAATTTATCTGCATTTTTTCCTTTACTAGATTCATAATAAAATCATCTGCTATTACCAGTACTTTGTTTCCTAACTTTGAAGTATATTTTGCCATATTATTTAACATATCTGGACCTTGAACATACTTAGATGGTGATAAAATTATCTTTTCCATAAAAAATCACTCCCAATTTATTTTATTTTAAAACCTACTTTTAGTATATCATTTCCTTATTTAAATGACAATTCATTCTTTCTATAATCAAACCTTTTTTCATATTTTTTGTTAAAGATTTCACCAAGATTCATTTGTCCTATTTATGTTTTAAATTTTTTATAAAGTTCTTTTATTTGCAAATTTATTGACCCATGATAACTTTTTTGTTATTATTAAATAAAAAGGAGGTAATTATGTCAGATTTATGGAATCCTGATTTATATAAAAATGATCATTCTTTTGTATTTAAATTGGGAGAAGACTTAATAAAATTATTAAACCCTAATATGAATGATAATGTATTAGATATAGGTTGTGGTACTGGAGAACTGACTTATGAGATCTCCAAATTAGTTAAAAGTATAACAGGTATTGACTCATCAAGTAAAATGTTAGAAAGTTCAAGAAAAAACTACCCAGAAGTAAATTTTGAAGTTGTTAATGCCCTAGAAATGAACTTTCATAATGAATTTGATAAGGTTTTTTCAAATGCTGTTTTTCACTGGATTCTTGATCAAGAAACTTTTTTAAAAAATATATACAACAGTTTGAAAACAAATGGAAAATTAGTCGCTGAAATGGGTGGAAAAGATAATGTGGAAATTATCTTTAGTAATTTTAAAAACTCACTTATTAAAAGAGGATATCAAAAAAATGCTGATAAAAAAGTGAATTTTTTTCCATCAGTTGCAGAATACACTTCTTTATTAGAAAAATCTGGTTTTACTGTTAGATATGTACTTTATTTTGATAGAGACACAGAACTAAGTGATGAAAATGGTATAAAAAACTTTTTAACTATGTTTTATGAATCATATTTTGATAATGTAACTGAAAAAGATAAAGCGGATATATTAGAAGAAGTACAAAATGAATGTAAGAAGAAGCTTTATAAAAATAATAAATGGTATGCAGATTATAAAAGACTGCGTTTCATAGCTGAAAAAAAATGATTTTATTTCTAACTTTTTTTCAAACAATAAAAATTGACTTTTATTTAAAATTATGTTATTATCAGTCATAAAATAATTATTTACATGAGGGAGTAATTTGCACTAACCGTGCGGCTATGCCAACAACCGATGATAGTTTCATCTGGTATACCCTTAATTAATGAGACTCGTGTATAGTGCAAATGTACTATACACGATTTTTTTATAAGATATACTTTCTAAGGAGTGATTATGACTAATTTTGACAAAAATAATTTTTTAAAAAAGTTAATGTTTCTTGGATACATAATATTTGTTCTTATATTAATTTATGTATCTTTTAAAATTGCAGTGTTCCTATCACCATTTGTTCTTGCAATTTTATTTTCAATGTTAGTAACACGTATTGCAAAATTTCTACATGCAAAGTTCAAAGTAAATAAAAAAATAAGTACCATTATTTCACTTATCTTATTATTCACATTTCTAATTGGTTTAGTTACATTTATAGTTACTAAATTAATTTTAGAAATATATAGTTTATCTGTTAATATAAGTGTTTATTCTCAAGAAATAAAACTTTGGACTGATGGCATTGTGAACTTTATGAATCGAGGAACAATAATTCTTGACCGAATACCTGAGCAGATTTTAGTTCAGCTTAAAGGGTCAATAGCACAATTTGTATCAATGGGAGCAAATAAAATAAGTATTTTATTAAATAACGTCTTAGCTTTCATTACATCTTTACCTAGTGTTATTATTTATCTTTTCATAACTGTAATAGCTACTGTGTTTATGAGCATGGATAAACAAAATATTATTATTTTCGTTGAAAAGCAACTACCAGTTTCATGGCTTAATAAAATTTATACTTTAAAAAATGACTTATTATCCGTTGTAGGTGGCTATTTAAAAGCTCAGGCTACTCTTATAACAATTTGTTTTTTTGAATTATTAATTGGACTAAATCTTTTTAATTTTATGGGATTAAATGTACAATATCCGCTTACATTTGCTGTAGTAATTTGTTTTATTGATGCCCTTCCTATTTTAGGAGCTGGAGCCTTTATGATTCCTTGGATTCTTATTACATTAATATCTAAAGATTTTCATCTTGCTATTGCTCTTTTAATTTTATATGTGATAGTAACTGCAGTAAGACAGTTGTTAGAACCAAAATTATATAGTAAAAATATAGGAGTACACCCCCTTATTACACTTTTATCCATGTATACAGGATTAAAGTTAGCTGGTTTTATAGGGATTATAATGGGACCTGCTGTAGTAATTATCTTAAAAAATATTTTTGAACAAGAATTAAATGATGGATTTTTCAAACATTTATTTAGTAAAAGTACCAAAGAAAACACAACAACTTTGAATAGAGAGGAAGAAAAATAATGGAAAAGAAAAAATGGTATGACATTTCAGTAGAAGATACTGTAAAAATTTTAAATACTGATTTACAAAATGGATTAACATCTGAAGAAGTAACTAAGAGGATTGAGGAGAACGGTTATAACGAACTTATACAAAAAAAGAAAAAGACTTTTTTAGAAAAGTTTTTAGCTCAATTTAAAGACTTTATGATTATAGTCTTGATATTTGCAGCTCTCGTATCTGGAATTGTAGGTGTTCTTGAACATGAAGGAATTAATGATTCTATTATCATCCTTCTTATAGTAATAGTAAATGCAATAATAGGTGTTATGCAGGAAAATAAAGCTGAGAAGTCACTAGAAGCTCTTAAAAAACTTAGTTCTCACACTGCTAAAGTTCTTAGAAATGGACATTTATTGGTCTTACCAGCAAGAGAACTAGTTCCTGGAGATGTTATAATTTTAGAAACTGGAGACTACATCACTGCTGATCTTAGGCTTACAGAAGCAATTAACCTAAGAATAGAAGAGGCATCACTAACAGGAGAGTCAGTTCCAGTAGAAAAAATCACGAAACTATTAGCTGAGGAAGATTTACCATTAGGAGATAGAGAAAATTTAGCTTTTTCTACTAGTTTAGTTTCATATGGGCGTGGTAAAGGTATTGTTGTGGAAACTGGTATGAATACAGAAGTTGGAAACATAGCAACTATTCTAGATTCTACAGAAAATTCACAAACTCCACTACAAAAAAAATTAGATGGTCTTGGTAAACTATTAGGTACGGCAGCTTTAATTATCTGTTTTGTCATGTTTATAATTGGTACTATTAATGGTAAGGAACCTATGCATATGTTCTTATCTGCTGTAAGTTTGGCGGTTGCTGCTATTCCAGAAGGCCTTCCAGCTATAGCAACTATAGTATTAGCTATTGGTGTCCAAAGAATGGTAACAAGACACGCTATAGTAAAAAGACTGCCTTGTGTGGAAACATTGGGAAGTACTACTGTTGTTTGTTCAGATAAAACTGGTACATTAACTCAAAATAAAATGACTGTAGAAAAATTATATTTAAATAATGAAATACTTGACGTAGACAGCTTTAGTCAGAACAATATACCTGATGATGTTAAACTACTAATAACTGCTAGTATTCTTTGTAATGATTCGAAAATCGGTTCTGAAGATGGACAGTTAAAGATAACTGGAGATCCTACAGAAACTGCTTTAATAGATTTAGGATTAAAATTTTCACTTAATAAAAATGAAATAGAAGAGTCTGAAATCAGAGTAGACGAACTACCTTTTGATTCAGAAAGAAAACTTATGTCAACAGTAAATAAATACAATGATAATAATTATAGAATCTTTACTAAGGGTGCTGTAGATGAGTTATTAAAAAGATGTGACAGAATTTTTATAAATGGTAAAATAAGAGAAATTGATGATAAAGATATTGAGAATATATTAGAAGCTAATAACAATCTAGCAAAAGATGCCTTACGTGTATTAGGAATGGCTTATAAAGATTCAGATTCAGAAGTTAATGAAAGTTTAGAAAGTAACCTTATTTATATTGGTATGGTAGGTATGATTGACCCTCCTAGACCGGAAGTAAAATCTGCTATTGAGAAATGTAAAACTGCTGGAATAAAAACAGTTATGATTACAGGTGATCATAAAATAACTGCTATTGCTATTGCTAAAGCTTTAGGAATTTTAGAAGATGAAAGTGAAGCAACTACTGGTCCAGAAGTAGAAAAAATGACTCAGGAAGAACTTGAAAATCATGTAAAACATTATCGTGTTTATGCTAGAGTTTCACCAGAACATAAAGTAAGAATAGTAAAAGCATGGCAAAAACATGGTGATATAGTTGCCATGACAGGTGATGGTGTTAACGATGCTCCAGCACTAAAAACTGCTGATATTGGAGCTGCTATGGGAATTGTTGGTACTGATGTGTCTAAAGAAGCTGCTGATATTATACTAACAGATGATAACTTCGCCACTATTGTTGCTGCTGTAGAAGAAGGGCGTAGAATATATGATAATATTCTAAAAGCTATACAATTTTTATTATCAAGTAATATTGGAGAGATAATCACTTTATTCTTTGCTACATTAGTTAACTGGCAAGAGCCCCTAATACCAATACATATACTTTGGGTAAACTTAATCACAGACAGTCTTCCAGCATTAGCACTAAGTTTTGATCCTGCTGAAGATAATATTATGAAAAGAAGACCTATTCCTGCTAATATTGGAATATTTACAAAAGGAAGAATATATAGAGTTGGTTACCAAGGACTTATGATTGGTACTCTTACACTTCTTGCGTATAGAATAGGTATACATGAAGATCCATCGAATGTTGTTATTGGTCAAACTATGGCATTTGCTGTATTAAGTCTTTCACAGTTAGTTCATGTATTTAATATTAGATCAAAAACACAATCAATATTTAAAACTGGAGTATTTAGTAACATGTATTTAGTATATGCTGTATTAATTTCATTTATTATGATGATAGCTGTATTATTTATTCCATTTTTACAAAACATATTTAAAGTAGTTACATTATCACCTAGAGATATCTTAATAGTAGCAGGACTTTCATTTATGCCTCTTATTATTGTAGAAATCTTTAAGTTACTTAAAATAAATGCATTTAAAAATGAAGATTAAATAAAATATAATAGTTAAAAATTTGCCTGCCTTTTCTTATTTAGGAAAGGCAGGCAAAACTATATATTATTACAATTTTACGAAAGGAATTATTTTATGTCTTTATCAATTTTTTTTAAAAGTATCTTTATTGGAATTGGTGCTATTTTACCCGGCATTAGCGGTGGTGCATTAGCTATTATATTTGGGCTTTATGAAAAAATAATTTCATCTATTAGTAATTTTTTCAAAAACCCAAAGCAAAACTTTGCTTTCTTATCTCTAGTTGGTTCTGGAGTCTGTATTGGTGTTATTTTATTTAGTAATATCCAAAAAATATTACTTAGTAAGTATGAAACAGCCACTTTATTTACACTTCTTGGATTACTAATAGGAACTCTTCCAAGTTTATTTAAAACAGCAAATAACAATGGTTTTTCTAAAAAATATCTTATTCCATTTTTTATTACCTTACTTACAGCTTTCTGTTTTTCATTTATTGGAAATAATGATGTTATTTTAGCTGAAAAATCTATAGATATGAATTTTATAAACTTCATATATCTTTTTATAATTGGTATTATTATGTCTGCTTCTTTAGTTATTCCAGGAATAAGCGGTACTGTTTTATTAATGCTAATTGGAGCATATGGATTTATATTAACAGCAATAGCAGATATAAAAAATATCTTTTTACTACCATTTGCATCTGATTCTATGATGGATGGTGTTATTAAAAATATCATGGTTTTAATTCCCATTGGAATTGGAGTTTTAGTAGGTGCAGTTATTTTTTCAAAACTCATGGACTATTTATTAAAAAAACATTACAGTCTCACTTATTATGCTGTTTTAGGATTTATAATTGGTTCTATTCCTGAATTACTTCCTAAGTTTTCCATAGACTTATCATTTTTCATTGGAGTTCTCTTATTTTTCATAGGCTTAATAATCTCTCTAAAATTCAATGGAAAATATAGTAGTTAAATTTATAACTAAACATGACAAGCTAATGTCATATTTACTACGATATAATAAGTTAATAACTTTAAATTGGAGAGTGATATTATGGCCAGACCAACTTCAAAAGATGAACTACTTAGTTTAAGTAATGAAAATTTTTCTAAACTTATAAATTTAATAGAAACATTACCAGAAGAAAAACAAGAAATGAATTTTCTATTTGAAGGAAGAGATAGAAATATACGAGATGTATTAGCGCATTTACATGAATGGCATTTAATGATGTTAAAATGGTACGAAACTGGTATGAATGGTGAAAAACCAATTACTCCTGCCAAAGGCTATACTTGGAAAACACTTCCTGCTTTGAATTTAGTAATTTGGGAAAAGTATCAAGATTTAAATCTAGAAACTGTACAAAAAAAGCTTATTGAAAGCCATAAGCAAATAGAGAACTTAATTAATAAACATTCAAATGAAGAACTCTTTGTAAAAGGTTATTATCCTTGGACAAAAACGACATCATTAGGATCTTATTTCATTTCAAGTACTTCCAGCCACTATGACTGGGCAATAAAGAAAGTAAGAAAGCATGTAAAGCTTTCTAAAACTTAAATTCTAAAAAATAAAAACACGCTTAAATATATGCGTGTTTTTATTTTTTATACAGTTTCCAAACAAAATTTTCCTATTTTTCCACTTCTATAATCACGTAAAATTACTTTAGCAATTTTATTATAATCATTTTCTTCTTTTTTCAATATACCAAGCCTTTTTTCTAAAAGGTTGAATATTTCAAAATTTTCTTTTCCATTTATATCTTCTTCTAAATTATATGCATTAGCTATTAAATCAAGCTTATGTAAACTTTTAAGTCTATCAATAAAAACCGAAGCTACCTCTTCTATGGGAAGTATATCATCTTTTATAGAGCCTGTAATAGCTAAACTATACCCAACTTTTGGATCATCAAATCTCGGCCATAATACTCCTGGTGTATCTAAAAGTTCCAAAGTTGCTGATGCCTTCACCCATTGTTTTCCTTTAGTAAAACCAGGCTTATCTCCTACTCTAGCTTTTGTTTTTCTGGCTAGTTTATTTATCAGCTTTGATTTCCCCACATTAGGTATTCCAACTATCATTGCCCTAACTTCCGTTTTTATTAATCCTCTTTTTTTTACCTTTTCCAGCTTTATTTTATATATCTCATCAATAATTTTTTTCATTTCATTTAAATTTTTTCCATTTTCTGCACTTATTGCTAATACATAGTCAGAAATTTTGTTACTTATAAGATAATTTTTCCAATTTAAAATATCTCTTTCATCAGCTAAATCCATCTTATTTAAAATAGTAAGTCTTTTTTTATGTTTAGCAATTTCTAATATATCAGGATTTTTGCTTGAAACAGGTATTCTAGCATCTAAAACCTCTATAACTAAATCTACTATCTTCAAATTTTCTGAAATAGTTTCTTTAGTCTTTTTCATATGACCAGGATACCAGTTTATACTCATTCATCTTCCTCTTTCTTTGCCTTTATCAATAATACAATTTCACCTTTTATAGGTTTTTTTTCGATTTGTTCGATTAGCTCACTAACACTGCCTCTAATGACTTCTTCGTAAATCTTAGTAAGTTCTCTAGTTATGACAACATATCTTTCTCCTAGGTACTCTTTTATGTCTTTTAGAGTCCTTAAAATTCTATTTGGTGATTCTAATATAAGTATTGTACGTTCTTCCTCTTTTAGTTTATTGAGTAAAGTCTGTCTCCCTTTTTTCTTTGGAAGAAATCCTTCATAAGCTATTCTTCTTAGATTCAAACCTGATATACTTGCTCCAGAGATAATAGAAGAGGCTCCTGGAATAGCAACTACCTGTATTCCATTCTTATGTGCCTCATCCACTACTTCATACCCTGGATCTGAAATACAAGGAGTTCCTGCATCAGTAATCAAAGCTATTTTTTTTTCATCTTTTAGTAAATTTATAATGTTTTCTATTTGATAAAGTTTATTATGCTCATGATATTGATATAAAGTTGTATTTATTTCGTAATGATTAAGAAGTCTTTTACTAATTCTTGTATCTTCCGCAAAAATATAATCAACATCTGCCAAAACTTTTAGTGCTCTATACGTTATATCTTCTAAATTTCCAATTGGTGTTCCCACTATATACAGCATCTTTTCTCCTATTTTATCTTTTTCTCCATCTCTTCCACAGCTCTTTTTAATTGCACATCTCCTGCTGCAATTATCTTATCAGCTTCTTCTTTACCTTTTTCTTTTTCTAAATATGTTCCTATTTCTTTCATTCTGTTTTGTTTAGCTTCTTCACTGTCATTGGCATAGCCTTTTATTGAAAGTACTTCTTCCATATCCACTTTAATATCTGGCTCTATTCCTTTTTCATGAATATAATTTCCATTTGGTGTAAAGTATTGAGCTATAGTTAATTTTAACGCATCTCCATCATTTAAAGGCATTACTTCTTGAACTATACCTTTTCCAAATGTTTTTTGACCTATTATTGTTGCTCTTTTATAGTCTTTTAATGCACCAGTTACTATTTCTGAAGCTGAAGCACTTCCACCATTAACTAATACAATTAACGGGAAATCTCCTAAATTTTTCAATGTTCTGTTATATCTAGTTTCTTGACCATTTTTATA
>JAGOZX010000139.1 GCA_018058425.1 Sebaldella sp. | reverse complement strand
GGTAGGAGAGAGGATTTGGCTACTATTTTAGAAGTAAAGGAAGTTGAAGTTTTTGAGGAGGAGTTGGAAGATTTTATAGATTTAAATAGAGATATTAGTGCCTATATTCCAATAAAATACATAGAAAATGAATCTATAGTATTAACAAATAGAGAAAATGGAGTTGTAAATAGTGGAACAAGGTATAAATTGCCTAAAAATTATGAGTTGATAAATTATGGAAGTAAAACAGCTCCTAAAATTTTTAGAAAATGGAAAAAAGTAGATGTTTTATTTACTTCAAGAATAAATGCAGTAGAAGAAGAAACAATTTTTTTAGATTCTGATAGAAATTTAATTTTTGCAATTTGAAGGGGAATTATGAATAAATACTTAGCTAAATCAAAACCATTAGAAACAATTCAAGAACATACAAATAACTTGATAGAAAATTATGAATTATTAAAAAAGATATATCCCAATTTAAATGTGAATTGGGATATGCTTTATTTAGTTTGTATATATCATGATTTGGGAAAAATGAATTTAAAATTTCAAAAGAAAATTGAAGGAAAAAAATATGATAATACTGAAATACCTCATGGAATTTTGAGTATAACCTTTTTTAATACTAAGAAATTAAAAGAATTGGGATATTCAAAAGAAGATATTAAGATTATGGTTCATGCAGTTGCATATCATCATGATAGAGGATTGAACTATGATGATGAACAATTAAAAGAAGAGATAGAAAAATTAAAAAAAGAAACTGAGAATTTTTTATATGACAAAGTTAGAGAATTGAGTGTAAAAAAAATCAGTCCAAACTATTTTGCAGAAGATAGAATATATCAAAAAACTTATGGAGAAGAACTTTTCCTAAAATATGTAATGCTAAAAGGTTTATTAAATAGAATAGACTATGCTGCAAGTGCTGGGATAGTAGTAGAAAATAAAAATGATTTTCTAGAAAATGGCTTAAATAATATGTTGGAAGATTGGAAGAATAAAAAACCAGAAAGTAAATGGAATGAGTTACAAGAATATATGAAAGAGAATCAAGATAAAAATATAATAACTATAGCTCAAACAGGTATGGGTAAAACAGAAGCAGGGCTTTTATGGATTGGAAATAACAAAGGATTCTTTACCTTACCATTAAGAACTGCCATAAATGCGATATATAAGAGAATAACAGATGATATTATAAAAGTTAACATTGATGATAAGGTTGCTCTTTTACATGGAGATACATATAGTAAGTATCTAGAAAAAATAGATAGTGAGGATATGGAAATTGATATAGAAGAATATTATAATAAGACAAAGCAATGGTCACTTCCTTTGACGGTTTGTACTTTGGATCAAGTTTTTGATTTTGTATTTCGATATAGAGGTTTTGAACCTAAGTTAGCAACATTGTCTTACTCAAAAGTAGTAATAGATGAAATACAAATGTATTCATCAGATTTATTAGCATATCTAATACTAGGATTGTCATATATTTCAAAAGTGGGAGGGAAGTTTGCAATACTCACTGCCACATTACCTAATATAGTGGTTGATCTTTTGAAAGCAGAAAACATTGAATTTCTAGAACCAAAAATTTTTATTAAAAAAGATGAAATAAGACATAGTATAAAAATTTTACATGAAGAAATAAATATAAATCCAATTATTGAAAAGTATGATAATAATAAAGTCTTAGTGATTTGTAATACTGTAAAGCAGGCTCAAAAAGTGTATAAAGAGTTAGAAGAGAAGCTAGGAAAAGAGAAAACAAATCTTTTACATGCAAGGTTTTTAAAAAAGGATAGAAGAGATAAAGAGGATCAGATACTTAAAATGGGGAATAAAGAGTCTAAAGAGAATGGTATTTGGGTAACTACACAGATTGTAGAGGCTTCTCTTGATATTGATTTTGATGTTTTATTTACAGAACTTTCAGATTTGAACGGATTATTTCAAAGAATGGGGAGATGTTATCGAAATAGGTTATTAGATAAAGAGTATAACTGTTATGTTTTTGATGGTGGAAGCAAAAAGTGTTCTGGAGTAGGAATGGTTATTGACCCTGATATTTTTAAGTTTTCAAAAGAAGCTTTAATTAATTTTGATGGAAAAATAACAGAACAGGAAAAAATAGACTTTATTAGTAATTTATACACAACAGAAAAGCTGAAAGAGACAAAATATTATGAAGAGGTTACTAGAAATATAAAGTGGGTAAAAAGTATAACAGAGTTTGAAAATAGTAAAAGTGATATTGCCAAGAAATTTAGAAATATAGACTCGACAAATGTAATACCTGAATTAATTTATATGAAAAATAAAAAAGAAATAGAGGATTGCTCTGATTTTTTAACACAGCCATATAATAAAGAGTTGACAGAGGAGCAAAGAAAAGATCTAAAGAAAGATAAGGCAAGAAAGAAGAATCAACTGATGGATTATTCTGTAAACATTCTAAGTAGTTATATAAAAGATGGAATGACTGTCAAAAATGTTCAAATAAGTAAATATGAAAAAATAAGTATTTTAAGATGTGAGTATACAGAAGAATTAGGAGTGGTATTTGTAAAAGTCCCTGAAAAATCTGAAAAAATTGATGAGAGAATTTTTTAATTTAGAGGTCATGGAGGTTAGCTATTTTGAAAAAAATAACAGGAGTAATGATTTATTACTATTTTGTGTGTAAAACTAAGCTTTGGTATTTTGATCATCAGTTAAGTATGGAAGAAGGAAATGAACTGGTAGAAATTGGGAAATTAATTGATGAATCATCTTATAGTAGAAAGAAGAAACATATATTATTAGATGAAACTATAAATATTGATTTTATGGAAGATTGGAAGGTATTACATGAAGTGAAGAAAAGTAGAAGTATAGAAGAAGCATCTATATGGCAGCTAAAATACTACATGAAATATTTATTAGATAAAGGAATAGAGATAGAAAAGGGTATAGTAGATTATCCCAAATTAAAAATAAGAAATGAAGTAACTTTGTCATCAGAGGACATAGAAGTTTTAAAGAGTGTAGAAAGTGAAGTTTTAGATATAATTAATAGTAGAGCTGTACCAACTAAAATAAAAAGTAAAATATGTAAGAACTGTGCATATTATGAATTTTGTTATATTTAAGGGAGAGGTTTTATGAGTGAAAGATATTATATATTTAAAAATTGTGATTTAAAAAGACAGGATAATAGAATAGTTGCTGTAACACCTGATGGAGAGAAAAAAGATTTGAAAGTAGAGATGACGAAAGAAATATATGTTTTTGGTGAAGTAAATTTAAATACAAAATTATTAAATTTCTTAAGTCAATTAAAAATCTCTCTACACATTTTTAATTACTATGGTTTTTATTCAGGAACATATTATCCAAAAGAAACTACTGTTTCAGGATATTTATTGGTAAATCAAGTAAAGCACTATGATGATAAAGAAAAAAGAGTGATGATAGCTAAAGAATTTATAAAATCAGCAGCTGATAATATTCATAGAAATTTGAGATATTATAATGGCAGAGGAAAAAATGTAGAGACAGAGATAAAAGAAATTGAATATTTAAAAGGACTAATTGATTTTGTAAGTGAAGTTAACGAATTAATGGGAGTAGAAGGAAATATCAGAAAACATTATTATCATTCTTGGAATAAAATTGTGGATCAAGAAATAAATTTTGATAAAAGAGTAAAGAGACCACCGGATAATATGATAAATTCTCTGATATCATTCGTTAACTCTTTAATGTATACCACAGTTCTGTCACAAATATATGAAACACAGTTAAATCCTACTATAAGTTACTTACATGAGCCATCTACAAGGAGATTTTCGTTGTGTTTGGATATTGCAGAAGTATTTAAGCCTTTGATTTGTGATAGACTAATATTTTCTTTATTAAATAAGAATCAGATAACTGAAAACTCTTTTGATAAAGGCTCAAATTTTGTTTACTTAAAAGATAAATATAGACAGGTAATTTTACAGGAATATGATGCAAGATTAGATCAGACAATAAATCACAAAGGTTTGAATAGAAAGGTTTCATATAGGCATTTAATAAAATTAGAATGCTATAAACTTATAAAGCATCTTATAAATGAGCAAGAATATAAAGGTTTTAGAATGTGGTGGTAATGGGTGTATATAATTTTAGTTTATGATATAATAATGGATGAATCAGGAGCAAGAGTTCAGAGAAATGTATTTAAGATCTGTAAAAAATATCTCACTCATATTCAAAATTCTGTTTTCGAGGGTGAGGTATCAGACTCTAAACTTCTTAAGTTAGAGATAGAAATCAAAAAGTATATCAGAAAAGATCAGGATTCAGTAATTTTATTTAAGAGTAGAAATGAAAGATGGCTTCAAAAAGAATTTTTAGGAAAAGATGAAAGTCATAAAACTTCTAATTTCTTTTAAGTGATTTCTAATTTATTATGATTCAAATTTCTGTCGATCCTAGATAGTGCTAAAAGTACTGGGGGTCGACAACTTCTTTTTTTATAGGGGTTTGAAATAAGAAGTTGACAAAAAAATATCAACTTTAGAGAAAAAATTTTAGACGAAAAAAAGAGGTCGACAGAAATAGGGTTTTAATGTATAATGAAATAGGTGTTCTTTTGGGGACGTCTATTAATATAACTATACTAGAATGTAAATATGATAATTTTAAAAATAATAGACTAGGAGGAAACACTATTAATATAACTATACTAGAATGTAAATTTAGTATTTAAAAAGATGAAAGCTCTAAATTTAATCTATTAATATAACTATACTAGAATGTAAATTTGATTTTTCCGTTTGTATTTCTAGCTGTAGCTTCCTATTAATATAACTATACTAGAATGTAAATTAACTCCTTTATACTCATAAGCTTTAAAAG
>JAGOZX010000080.1 GCA_018058425.1 Sebaldella sp. | reverse complement strand
GGTTCGAAAATTTGTATAAGAGAAATTTTATAAGTTTATTATTTACAATATTTGTTTCTTTTCCATAAAAACCTATTTTATCTTTCCCAGAAAAATTATTTTTCCCTTTATAAAAAGATTTAAATAAGTTCGATATTCTCCCTCTTGTGATATTCCTGCCTGTTTATCCTCAGTTCCTTCTACAGTTATGCCAGGATTTATGGTTACATTTGTAACAGAAGAATCTATGTCTCTATATAATTTATTTCCTATATTATTTTGATAGTCTAAATTTGAATCTATATCTACATTTAAAGTTGTCTCATACATTTTTGCCTTTTTAGACCCTGTTAAATTCATCCCTGGAGCTTGTAAACTTCCTAGACTGCTTACATTCAAACTAGTTTTGGTAATAGCAAATAAATATGAATTATTATCCACATCCACATTTATAGTACCATTATTTACATTAATTATACTTGATAAGTATGCTGACAAATCAACAACTGGATCTGAAATTGAAGTTCCTGTATAATAAAAAGCAGTCGCTCCATTTGTTACCTCAGAATTTACATTTCCATTTACTGTATAATTTCCAAAATTATTATTATAATCAGCTATTCTATAAAAAAGATAAGAATCTTCTCCATTTACCACTGCATTAACAGTATTTCCAGTTGATCCTAAACCTATATTTCCTCCATATGAAAAGAATAATGCTCCTTTAGAACCATTTAAAGTTATATTTCCACTTTCCAAATTAAGATTAGATTTTGTAGAACCACTTGTAGTAGCATATAATCCCATAGAATTATCTCCATTTACTTCTATATTACCTGTATTTGAAGTTACAGTTCCTTTAGTTCCATATAATGCAACACCTGAATCAGTATTTAAAGTTATATTTGCAAAGTTTTTTAATATTCCTTCATTAGCTCCCAAAGCTATTGAAGAATTATTATATACATTGGGATCCCAAGTAGAATTAATTGTAATATCACCATAATTTTCTAAATATGAATTACTGCTTGTAAAACCATTATATATTGCTATTCCAGACTTAGTTCCACTTCCTATTGTAATAGGCATATAATTTTTTAGACTTCCATCAGCATTTAATATTACTATATTTCCTTTTCCTTTATTGTTGTCTATTACATTTGCAAGGCTGCTATCTATAGTTACTGTATTTGTAATTGAAGATCCTGAATTTGTATAATTGGTTATTACCACACCGCCACTAGAACTATCACCTAAAACTATACTTTGAACGACTTTATCATCTAATATAACACTTTGATTTCCTGTAGACGGCATAGGATTTAGAGTTATTCCAGTAGAATAATTATTGTTTAAATAAATATTTAAATTAGTAATTCCACCTATTAAATTATCAGTACCTGTTCCTGTAACAGGACTTCCTATTATTACTGCTGTGGCCCATTGTCCTATTGCATTTATAACACCATCTGAACCATCTATTTTTACTCCTGATAATGCAGAACCTCTTCCTATTTCAAGTCCTTTTGCTGAATCAGCTTTTAAATCAATATTCCCTATTTTTACATTTGCATTTGGAGAAAATGAACCATTATTAATGAGTATAGCTGTGGCTAGACTAGATGAATATGATTCTTGTTCAATAGTGATTTTACCTGAATTAATAAGTTCTCCTTTTATAGAAGATGCAGAATATATAGGATCTAATTGCATTCCAATCATTCTTCCATAATATGCACCGTTTGCCATTGATATAATAATATCTTTTTTATTCTCTAATTTTGCCACAGGCTGTCCTGTTGCTGTTGAATTATTTAAATTTAATGACATTCCTACTAATACATTATTTAGTTGAATTCCACTTTTTTCACTCAACTTCAAGGTTCCATCATATATAACACTACTATCTGATGTTATATAATTAGGTCTATATGCTAAAAACCCAAGCCTATTGGAAACTGTGGAATTTGGCTCTATTGACCAATCTCCATTTACTGTGAAGTCTCCATCAACTCCTATATTTATAATTGATAATCCTGTATTTTGACCTGTATGTGTTTCATTTGCACCTGTTGCTCCAGTAACAGCTCCATTTGAATAGTTAGTTACCCCTGTCATTGTTAATGTACTAGATGGATTTCCATTCCATGATACTGTTGTTCCACTTACAGAGTTTACATTTAAATTCTCATATATTTTAGTTCCCGTCGTGTTATAAGCAACAATATTTGTATTTTGTCCCATATCAGAAGAATTTGTTCCTAATTGTAAGCTATAACCTGGTCCAAAAATCGTAGGTATTGTTGGAAGTACAATATTTACAGGTGTAAATACTATTGGAACAGGATCGTTTATATTTACACTAGGTACATTTATATTTACTATTGGCTCGCTTGGTGGAGTCAAATTTAATTTTACATTTTCTCTAGTTAGACCTTTTATTGGAATTACAATACCTAAATCTATATTTTTAGCTTCACCATCTACAGTAGTAGAAATTGATTCTTTATTACCACCTCTATGACTATTATTATAAAAACCTGTGAAAAATATCTGCCATTCTAAAAATTCAGGTTTAACTATATAATCACTTTGTAAATACAAGTCTTTTAGCTCTTTATTTCTTTTATCTAAAACATCCTCTATTAGTTTGTAACTTTTATCATTTGATTTCCCAGTTTCTATGTTTTTTATCATATTATTATATAGTTTTTCATACTTTAACTCTGGTTGACTTACTGTTGCAGAAAACGATGCTGCTAATGAATTTAATGCTAAAAACATAAACATCTTATTTTTCATATTTTTCCTCTTTTCTTTACTTTAATTATTAATTTTATTTCTATTTAATCAATTAAAATTAAACTATCTTATCTGTCTAACATTATATCATTACGATTATTATTATTCAATATTTTATTAATTTAGCACTTCACTATTTTGTTGACAAATATCCTTGTTTATAAAATAATTTTTATAGTAATTACTTGAGTTTGAAAGAAATACACTAAAGAATTTTTTTTTGCTAAAAAATAAAAAAAGAGCTATTCCAATTAAAATGAAATAACTCTCATATTTTATCCTTTTTCAGCCAGCCAATTTACTATATTACACCATAGTTTATCATAATGCTTCCATTCTACAAATTCTTTTGGACCCCAATGTGGTGCAAAGTCTGAAGTAAATACCAAACTTTTCCCCTTACCAAATTTTCCTATTGATATAAACGGATCACCATTTATTTCAGCTAAGACCTCTCCTGTGGCTTCATTTTTTATTGTTTTATTATACCCTAAAAAATATGGAAATTCCTCATCTATTCCTTGAAATATTTTATGTTCCTTTATTTTATTTGGATATACCCCTTGAGGCATTTCATTTCTATCATCCTTATCTAATAAATTTACAGGAAGTATATCTTTTATAGAAGTTTCACCATATCTAGTTTTGGCATCCACTCCGGTAAATGACATATATCCACCTATCATTGCAAATGACCCACCTTGAAGCACGTATTCTTTAATTAAATCACATCTATTTGGTATTCTCACACCTTTACTAAATACTCCATCAGTTAAAAGTAATGTATTTGAACCAATATCTGATAAAAAAACTGCATCATATTTATTTAGCTCATCTAAACTTTTTGGAAAATTTTCTGGCGCTAAGTGATTTGGGATATAATCTACTTCTATTCCATTTTTTTCCAAAGCTTCTTTAAACCACTTAACTCCTTCTTCATACTTACTTGTAGTAAATGTATCAAATCCCTTTATATGTATTGTATGACTTGTCCATGATTCCCCAGCAATTAATATTCTTGTCATATAATTCTTCTCCTTTTAAAAATTTATTATTAAATTTACATATATCTTTATATATTTAAAATATTCTTCTATATCTAAGCTTTCATCTATACTATGACAGTCTTCTAATCTACCTGGCCCTAGTATAACTGTTGGAATTTTCCCTATATTTTTCAAAAGCCTTGCATCATTCCCTGCTATTCCACCATTTATAGGAATATCTGATATTTCATTAGAATTTTTTCTTACAAATTCCACAAATTCATCATCTTTATCAATTTCAAAACCACTTCCTTGCTGATAAATTTCTATTTCAGGAGTATTTTTAGCTAAAAACTTATCTCCCTTAGAACGTAAGTATATTGTCTCCTCAAAGTCTTTTTTTACTTGTTCAAAACTCATAATTTCTGGTAAATAATGAACACAAACTTTAAATTCACAAAAATCTGGAACTGTAGAACCGGCTGTTCCACCATTTATAACTCCTACATTTAATGTTGGTGGCGGCAATATTTGATGTTTATACTTCATAAGCCATTCTCTTTCGAGTTCTCCTAGATCACGGATTAGTTCTATAGCTTTTTCTATTGCATTAACTCCATTCCACTTTCCTGCTGAATGAAGTGCAACTCCTTTTACCGATACCTTGAAAAATACAAACCCCATATGAGCTGTTAATATTTGATTATCAGATGGTTCACAAACAACAGCACCATCTCCAGATTCCTTATTCATCATAGCTGTAATTGTACCATTCCCGCCGCCTTCTTCATCAGCTACAGACATTATTTTAACTCTGCATGGAAGCTCAAATCCTGAATCTTTTATTAGTTTAACAGCCATAATAGAAGCCATTAAACCACCCTTCATATCTGTACTTCCTAGACCGTAAATTTTACCATCCTTTTCCATAGGAGATAAAGGATCAAAACTCCAAGAACTTTTATCTCCATAAGGCATTGTATCCACATGACCATTGAAAATTAGAATTTTTTCTTTTTTTGAAGGAAATTCACCAATTACATTATATCTATCTTTATTATTATGCCCCAAGTTTCCCTCATTATAATTTTCATATGCCTTTATTAATAAATTTTCATCTAAGTCTTCTTTTCTTATCTCTGCTCCTAGTTCCAAAAGTAGACTTTCAATATATTCCTGTCCCTCTTTTTCTTTACCACCTAAAATTCCATGACCTATTGTTTGTGTATCTATACTTAAAAATTTCTTTAGGCACTCTAGATATTCACTTTTCTTATTTTCAAAAGTTTTATTTAATATTTCAAACATAATTTTATATATTCACCTCTCTATAAATAAAGGAATCTAACCTTTGTAATAACTTAAAGTTTCATAAACTATATTCCAAAACTTATCAAAGTCTAATTTTATAGCTACATCTGTATTAGCCTCTTTTTTTAGTATTCCAAAATAATCACATAGTGTTCTTCCATAAGAATCTTCACTTCTTAATTCTATTTTACAATACATAGGTTTTACCTCTATACAGCTTGGATCAATAAGATAAGCTACAGTTGTAGGATCATGTACAGGAGGTGCTTCCCAACCAAAAACATTATGTTGTGTTTTAGTAAAAAACTCCATTAACTCTACAAATAATTCAGAGGCCTTATTATTTAAGCTCCCTATTTTTTCTATTACTTCTTTAGTTGCTAACGCTTGTCTTGTCAGGTCTAGCCCCATCATAACTACTGGAACTCCAGAACTAAATACTATATATGCAGCCTCTGCATCTGCATATATATTAAACTCTGCTGCTGGAGTTACATTTCCTAGTTGGTATGCACCGCCCATAAGTACTATTTTCTTTATTTTTTCTAATATTCTAGGCTCTTTTCTCATTGCCATTCCTATATTAGTCAAAGGTCCTGTGGGAACTAATGTTATTTTTTCATCAGAGTTCATTAAAGTATCAATTATATAGTCAACAGCGTGCTTTTCTTCCTCTTTTATAGTAATCTCATCAAAATCAGGTCCATCTAATCCTGTTTCTCCATGTATATCATCAGCAATAGTCTGTTTTCTAACAATTGGCCCACCCATTCCTTTATATACAGGGATATTAAAATTCAAGTGTGAACAAATTTTCAGTGCATTATTATAAGTTTTTTCTAGAGTTTGATTACCTGCCACTACTGTTATTCCTAAAAGGTCAATTTTAGGATTCAGAGCAGCAAGCATTATTGCTACAGCGTCATCATGCCCTGGATCTACATCTAAAATTATTTTTTCCATATCTCCTCCAAATTTTATTTTTATTATAATTTTTAATTTAAAGCACTTTTAAGCTTTTTCTTTTTCTTTTGTTTTCTTATCATAGATATTGCCAAAATCACAACTGTAGAAAGGTATGGAATCATTAGTACAAATTGTGATGGAAATCCATATGCTTGGAGCCTTGCTCCTACTGAATCAGTAAAACCAAATATTAAACACCCTATACTGGTAAATATAGGATTAGCATTACCAAAAAACATTGCGGCTACACCCATAAATCCTCTTCCATTAGTCATATTCTCCACAAATAAATTAGAATATCCCAATGATAAGTGAGCTCCTGCTAATCCACCAATTATTCCTGAAATAAGAATTACCTGAAATTTTCTTTTATATGTATCTATACCTGCTGTTTCTGCTGCCTCTTCATTTAGTCCAATACTTCTTGTTCTTAATCCCCATATTGTTTTATAAAGTATAAACCACATTAAGAGTACTATAGGTACTATCAAAATTTCTAAAAGTGAATAATTATTAAAAAGACTATCTAAAATTGGCGATTTTTCTAAAAAATTAAAATGTATTTTTGGTATAGGAGAAATTTTTTCTGAATAAAAACTTCCTGATGAATGCAGTAATCTTTGTAATAAAAACCTAGTTAAAGCTAATACTAAAAGGTTTATAGTCATTCCAACTGCAAATATATCTCCTTTATACTTTAGATGAGCCATTCCTATTACAGTTGCTACTAGAAGCCCCATAACTATTGAAGCCAAAACTGCTAATATCCAGCTTCCAGTAATAAAACTTACATATACTGCTGTAAAAGCGCTCATTAACATTATTCCTTCCACTCCTACATTTAAAATATTCGCCTGCTGTGTTATTACAGCTGAAAAAGCTGCAAGCAGTATTGGAGTGGATGCCCTTATTGTAGCGTGTATTATTGAGTAATCTATTATAGAAGTTAATCCTTTCATTTCTCTACTCCTTATCCTTTTTTTTCTTACTTTTAATAAAATTAAATAAAGTATCCATAGTTGCAAGTAATATAAACATAGCTATTAAGACATCAATTAATGATTTTGGAACACCTGTATATCGCTCCATTCCTAACGAACCACTTTTTAATGCTGCAATAAATAAACTAAGGACTGGAAGAGCTGCAAAACTTCCCTTTGCTATTAAGGCTGCTAGCATTCCATCTCCTGCTATATTTAAAGAAAAATTATCTAAAAATACACCGTATATTCCCATTACTTCTATTGCTCCAGCTAATCCTCCTATTGCTCCACTTATAAGCATTCCTGTGATCATCATTTTTTTAGATTTAATTCCTACATAATCTGAAAAAAATGGGTTTGCTCCTGTACTTCTTATTTTAAATCCTAATTTTGTTTTCTTTATTATAAAATATACTAAAATACATACTCCTATTGCTATAAATAAACCTATATTCGCTCTGCTTGGTTTTAATATCCTCATTAATGCTGCTGATTTTTCTATTGTTGGTGTTTGCGAAACTCCTGTATGCCCTGATAATGGATAGTTAACTAAGTATGATGTAATATAAATAGCAACATAATTCATTAAAATGGTTACACAGACTTCATTTACATTAAAATACGCTTTTAAATAGGCTGGTATAAATGCCCAAGCTGCTCCCACTATCATTGCTGCCAAAAAACATAATATTATATGTAGTATACTTGGTAACCCTTTTACAGCATATCCCATAAATGCTGCTGTAACTGCTCCTAAATATAGTTCACCTTCCACTCCTACGTTAAATACTCCAACTTTTGAAGCTACTATGAAGGCCAATCCTGTTAATAATAATGGTACAAATTTTTCTAATGTTGAACCTAAATTAAAATTACCTACAAATGCTCCTCTGAATAATTGAACATAAGCTTCTATTGGGTCCTCTCCCATAATAGCTATAATTACTCCACTGAGAAACATACACACAATAACAGATATAAAAATGTTTATATATTTATTTTTTATGTTCATTTGACTTATTTCCTCCTGTCATTAGAAATCCTACATTTTCTTCTGTAGCTTCTTCTGAACTTAGAATCCCTGCTATTCCTCCTTCATACATAACTATTATCCTGTCTGCCAGAGACATCACTTCTTCTAATTCTGCAGATACTAAAAGAACTCCTTTTCCTTTACTTTTATATTCATTTATACTTTTTCTAATAAATTCTATTGAACCTATATCGATTCCTCTTGTGGGCTGAGAAGCTATTAATAAATCTGATTCACTATCAAGTTCCCTTGCTACAATTATCTTTTGTGCATTTCCACCTGATAAATTTTTAGCACTAATTTCTGGATTATTTGGTCTTATATCAAACTTTTCTATTGCTTTAGCCGCATAACTCCTGATATTTTTATAATTTATCATCATTATTCCTGAAAATATTTTCTCTGAAAATCTCGTAGCTGCTAAATTTTCTTCTATATTCATTTCTCTATTTAATCCTCTTACATTTCTATCTTCTGGTATATGTGCTATTCCTGCATCTCTTATCATTTTTACTGCTTTATTTTTTATTGATTTTCCTTTAAATTTTATATCTCCTTTTTCCACTTCCCGTAAACCTGTTATGGCCTCCACTAACTCACTTTGTCCATTACCGTCTACTCCAGCTATACCTAATATCTCTCCTCTTTTGACTTCAAAAGAGATACCTCTTATTTTAGAAAGTTCTCTTTCACTTGGGACATAAATATTTTCAACTGTTAGTACAGTTTCTTCTATCTTAGGCTTTATCTTTTCTATGTTTAAGAATACTTCTCTACCTACCATCATTTTTGCCAGTTCCACTGGATTAGTTTCACTTTTTAAAACTGTATTTATATATTTACTATGCCTCATTACAGTGATTCTATCACTAATTTTCATTACTTCATTTAGCTTATGAGAAATAAAAATAATTGATTTCCCACTCTTTTTTAAATTTTCTAAAATAATAAAAAGTTTTTCTGTTTCCTGTGGTGTTAAAACAGCTGTGGGTTCATCTAAAATCAAAATATCTATTCCTCTATAAAGTGTTTTTATTATTTCCACTCTTTGAGCTTCTCCCACGGATATATCCTGAATTTTTTTATTAATTTGTACATCTAGTTTATACTTTTCAATATATTCTAAAATAGATTTTTTAGCCTTTCCAAAATCTATTCTATCCATTGATTTTTTTGGCTCAAACCCTAATATTATATTTTCTAAAACAGTCATTTCTTTTACCAACATAAATTCTTGATGTACCATACCTATTCCTAATTCTATTGCCTTTTTAGTATTATATTCATCATACTCTTTTCCTTTTACAGAAAGTAAACCGCCATCTTTTCCATAAAGCCCATAAAGTATTTTCATCATAGTTGATTTCCCAGCACCATTTTCGCCAATTAAGGAATGAATTTCTCCTTCATATAAATCAAAAAATCCATTTTTTATAGCTGAAATATCTCCAAAATTCTTTTTTATATCCTCCATAATTACTATCTTATTCAAAATTGATTCCTCCTATTCAGTTTTTGAGGACTATTATTCAAATTTAAATCCTGGATATGAGTTTACCTTTATCTCACCAGATTTTATTTTTTCTGTTAATTCTAATATTTTTTCAGAAATGTCAGTTGGAAACTTATCTCCTAAAGCTTCTTTCATTGTTTTCATATCTGTTAATCCTATACCACCATTTGCCACATTCATTTTTAATACTTGTCCACCCATAAATTTATCTTCAACTACAGATTTTATTACTTCATATGTTCCTACATCTACTCTTTTAAGCATTGAAGTAAGGATAAATCCTGGATAGATACCATCTTGGTTTATATCTACTCCTATAGCATATTTTTTAGTATCTTTAGCTGCTTCTAATATCCCGTTTCCTGTATTTGATGCCACATTCATTATTATATCTGCCCCTTGACTATATTGAGCTAAAGCTAGTTCTTTACCTTTCAAAGGGTCATTAAAAGTCCCGGCAAATGATACTAAAACTTTTGTTTCTGGGTCAATATACTCTGCTCCTTGCTTATATCCTGTTAAAAAGTCTTGTAATACAGGTACATCCATTCCTCCTACCCATCCTATTACTTTCTCTTTATTTACGTTTGGAATATCTGTTTTTTGAGTGAAAAGTGCTGCTGCTGCACCTGCTAAAAATGATCCTTCATTTTGAGCAAAGACTACAGACATTACATTTGGTTCTTTTACTACACTATCAATAATAGCAAATTTAACATCTGGAAATTCTGAAGCATGTTTTTTTATAATATCTTGAAATTGACTAGAGTTTCCTATTACTAAGTCATATCCTTCTGATGCCATAGCCACTACATTTGTTTCCCAATCTGATGGAACTTTAGATTCTAGTGTTTTTACTTCCACATCATACTCTTTCATTGCACGTTGTATTCCCTCATTCGCTGAATCATTAAATGATTTATCTCCTAAAAATCCAGCATGTATAATCGCTACACGTATTTTTTTCTTTCCAGTTTCTTTTTTCTCTGCACCTTTTTCTCCAGTATCACTTGTCTTCCCACAGCCTACAAAAGCCAAAAACATCATTAAAGTGAAGATTAACTTCACAATTCTTTTAATTCCCATTACATACCTCCAAAATTTTTATAATTTATAAATATTCAAAAATAAGCAGCTAGCTCAAATAAAATCAGCTTATTTATTAAAGTCAGTTTAAATACTTACCTTTTGTAATCGGTTTCATTTATTTCATAAAACCATAATTTTGTATTCTGTAGAGATTTTATACTATATAAGATGTGAAAGACATTTACAAATATTAGGAATAAGACCCTAAACTGTAAATTAATTAAGTGTGTGAATGAGTATAATATTTGTATTCAAGTTTTCTTTTTCAATAGGTTGTAAGCTTGAATATTTTAAGAACTGCTTTCTATTGTTTATTTTATTTATTTAGATATTTGATTATATACATTAAGTTTATATAAACTACTTTAAATAAATTATCTTCATCTATATCAAACTTTTCTGTATGATGTGAATAATATTTATTATCAGTTAATTTTTTTGAACCAAAGAAATAATAAAAACCTGGTATTTCTTCTAAATAATAACTAAAATCTTCACCTATCATTGTAGGATTTTTTAATACTTTATATTTTTTATCATCTAGATTTTCATCTAAACACGCTATAAAGTCTTTTACCAAACTATTGGTATTTTCTAAAATTGGTGCACCATATGTGTAATCATATTCTATGCTTACGTTATGAGCCTTTGATATATAATAAGCAATCTCGCCTATTCTTTTATCCATATACTTTCTAAGTTCTTCATTTACAGCTCTTACAGTACCTTCTATTTCTATATCGGCTGGAATTATATTCGCAGCAGAGCCTCCATTTATTTTCCCAAAACTTATTACTGCTTTTTCATTTGTATTAATCTCTCTGCTAATTATACTTTGAACAGCTAGTAATATTTCAGCAGTTGGAATAAATGGATCTCTAGATTTATGTGGCTCTGCTCCATGTGATTCTGATCCTGATATTTTTAACTTAAATTTATCCAAAGAACTCATAACTTTATCATATCCAATTCCAAATTCACTGTTATCTAGTTCTTCAAATATATTCCCTATATGTGATGAAAATATTATATCTGGTTTGATATTTTCAAATAAACCAGAGTCCATCATTTTTTTTGCACCTAAGTATCCTTCTTCCCCTGGTTGAAATATAAACATAATACTTCCATCGAGATTTTCTTTTACTTCATTTAATATTTTCAATGTTGTGAGTAAAATACTCATATGGCCGTCATGACCACATGCATGCATATTTTCATTCTTTGAGCTAAAATCAAGTCCTGTTTTTTCTTTTATTGGCAGTGCATCCATATCTG
The DNA here is from genome assembly GCA_018058425.1 of Sebaldella sp. GTDB lineage: Bacteria > Fusobacteriota > Fusobacteriia > Fusobacteriales > Leptotrichiaceae > Sebaldella. Next base: position 3,433 of record JAGOZX010000080.1, on the reverse strand, counting down.
CTCTAATACATATTATTTTATTTTTATTTTTTCCTTCTAAAAGACCATAAATCCCATCGACATTTTCAGTTTCATAATATTTTATATTCATATTTTCTAATTTTTCTTTTAAATATGCCTTTGTTTTTGGAAGAATCAGACCAGTTTCTGGAATTTCATGAAGTTCTCTTCTGTTAATAATAATTTTTTCTTTTTCATTATTGACTAATTTATTAATATATTCTTTATCTAACATTCCATACTCCTTCTTTTTATTCTTTTATATACTTCCATTTTTAGCTGCATATATGACTACATTCTTTCTAAAAATAGTTCTAATTCCTTCATTGTAGGTAATGACTGCTGAGCACCAATTTTGGTAACTGTTAGTGCTGAAATTCCCACTGCAAATTCTATTGATTCGCTTATATTCACACCTTCTGATAATTTTAATGCAAATGCTCCAATAAATGAATCACCTGCTGCTGTACTATCGACAGCTTTTACTTTCATTGCTTTATAACTGCAAAGTTCTTTGCCTTTGGTATACATTCCACCTTTTTCTCCTAAAGTTAAAATAATATTCTTACTTCCTCTTTCTTGTAAATCATTTATAACTTTTGGATATTCATCATCTTTTATTTTACTATTACCAGTTATTAGCTCTAATTCTGTTTCATTTAATATAAGATAATCTACTAATTTTAGAATTTCATCTTCTATTTTTTGTGCTGGAGCTGGATTAAGTATAGTTGTTTTTCCTAATTTTTTCCCTAATTCTAAAACAAACTCTACTGTTTTTATGGGTATTTCTTGCTGTAATATTATAATATCGCTATTTTCAATTATCTCTTTCTTATCAGTAATCTCTTCATTTGTTAATTCAGCATTACTACCTGGAATTACCACAATATGATTATCACCATTATTGTCAACTTCTATAATAGCCCTTCCAGTCAGAGTATCACTAATAATTATCCCTTTAATATCAATATTATTATTTTCCAAATTTTCTAAAAGCACTTTTCCATAAACATCTCTTCCTATTTTTCCAATCATTGTTACATTTCCTCCGAGTCTAGCAGCTGCAACAGCTTGGTTTGCTCCTTTTCCTCCAGGATTTTCATAAAATGTATCTCCTAAAATTGTTTCACCCAACTTTGGAAGATTTTGAACATTAACTACTAAATCCATATTCAGACTTCCGACAACTAAAATTTTATTCAGGGCTTCTCTCCTCCTTTCCTTTAATTAAGTTCTTTATGCTTGATTTCTGTTTAGTAACTAATTTTAAGTTTATCTGTACTTTTTCATTAAAGCTTTTATCAGATATTTTTTTTAGAAGTAAATCTACACTTTTACTTCCTAATTCATCAAATGGAATTTTATAAGATGATATTTCTAATCCAAGATAATCACTCCATTCTATTTCTTCAAAAGAAAATATACTTATATCTTTTGGTATTACTTTCTTTTTTTCTCTGACAGATTTCAAAAATCCTATTGTCATAAGGTTATTTGATATAAATACCCCAGTTATTTTCTTGTTATTTAATATGTTTTTACCATTTTCATATCCACTATTTACTCCAAAATCTCCATAAAATATATTTTCTTCCTTTATAGGCAGATGGTTATCTCTCATACAGCTCTTATATCCATTTAATCGGTCAATAGCTGTTTTTTCAGTTAATGGCCCTGTCATAATCCCAATTTCCTTATGTCCTGCCTCAATAAACAGTTTTACAGCATTATAAGTAGATTCATAATTAGACATTAATATTTCAGGTATGTTAATTTCCAGCCCTCTATCTACGATGACTATAGGAATTTCTGAAATATACTGAGTTAGAAAATCACTTTTTAAGTAAGTATCTCTTGTAGATAAGAGTATTATTCCCTTTATTCTTTGTTCAATCAATGCTTTTATAAATTTTTCCTGTTTATCAAAGTCTTCATTTGAGTTACACAATAGTACATTTAATCCTCTCTTATCAGCCTCACTAGAGATTCTATCCACTACTTTTGAAAAAAATGGATTACTAATATCGGGTATTATTACACCTATAGAGTTATTTTCCTGCTTTGATAAATTTCTTGCTATAGCATTTGGATAATAATTATGTTTTTCAATTATTTTCATTATTCTTTCTCTAGTCTCTTTTTTTACATTTGGATTCTTATTTAATACTCTTGATACTGTTGCTTTTGAAACACCTGATAGTTCTGCTATATCTGATATCTTCATTATGCCTCCAAATCTATTTTGTAACCGGTTCCAAAATATCTTAAAAATAATATATCCTTTATAAATTATATGTTTTTGCATCTTTATAGTAAGTATTTTTATATGAATTGCATTTTACTTCCTTATAATTCGTCCTTAATTGCTTGGTATGTTTCAGATCGTAACAAAGATACTCTCCATAGGGTGACAATTGGTAGGCTTTTCTTCTTTTATATCTTATAAGTTTTTTATAAAAATACTATTAAATTACAAATATATAAATAAAACCATTCATTCTACCATTGTATCAGGAACACTTACCTAAGCATGAAACTTTGTTCCAATCTACGACGAGACTCTTTCTAAATACAACTTTATATAATTATGAATGTCGAATTTTTGAGAAGTTTTATAATTGTAACCGCTTTCACTAATAAGATACCTTGAAAATAATAAAAGTAAAGTTATATGATATATATGTTTTAATATTTATAATTTATTCTTTAGATTTAAAAGCTACTTCACAACTTCGTTTCAATTTATACTATTCTATATATTTGAAAAAGACACTCTAAAATAGTGACTCTGATTGAAATGGTTTCCATTTTAAGAATATTCCGCTATTTCATATTCTGTGATATATATAAAATTCTACTAGCCTTAAACGTTACAGATTCTCACGTCGCTTCGCTTCTCAGAATGACAGATTTAGGAGTTCATTTTCTTTACTTTTCATATCTCTAAATTGGAATCGTTTTCATTTAAAGGCTTATTTACTTCATTTTTCATATCAATAATTGGAATGTTTTCCATTTTAAGAATATCCCTACCCATCTGTCATCGTGAGGAGTTTGCGACGTGACGATCTATAATGTAACCCCTCTCTAAAACCTAACCACATAATAAAAACTCCTCATATATTACTATACAAGGAGTTTTATCTTCATTACATATTTATACTATTTATTCCATTTTGAAAAATAAAACTTCTATTTAAAATACAGCCTTTAAAGTAACTCCTGCTCTATAATCATCTTGACTATGTTCTCCTACTGAATATTCTCCTGTTAAGAATATTCCATATCTATCTTCTATTTCTGCTCCTACTATTGCTTTTGTCTTTAATACTCCTTTATTCTCTTCTGGTTTTGACAGTTTATGATAATCATCCTCTACTGCTGTTAATTTTGCATACTCTCTTTCATTTAAGTCTGCTAATTCATATCC
>JAGOZX010000138.1 GCA_018058425.1 Sebaldella sp. | reverse complement strand
CCTAGAATAATTAAAAGTGATGTAAAAAGAGGAAATTGTTCTGAAATTGAAATAATAGAATTTGTGTAAAAAATTTATAAATGATCAAGATACTCCATTTTTAGTGTGAACTAAAGGTGGTTTTTTTTTGTAAAATAATATATAATATTATAATGAAAATCACTGAGGAGGTAGTTTAATGAAAAAGATAAATTTTGGAAAATTGAATAAAAAAAATCTAGAAAAAGCTGATGAATTATGCAACAAGGCACTAGAAATACCAAATCCAGCAAAGTCATTAAGTTTACTTAAGGAGGCACTTAAGCTAAGTGAATATTGTTCACAGGCATATTTTTCTTTGGGATTGCAATCTGAGAAAGAAAAAGACAGTATAGAATATCAATATTTAGCACTAATATCAGAGGAAAAAAAATTGGGTGAAAAATTTTTTGAAGAGAATAAGGGATATTTTTGGGAAATACTAGAAACTAGAGTTTATATGTTTATGAAGTTTAGATTTTGTGAAATATTATGGGAATTTGGATACAGAGAAAGTGCTGTAAAACATGCTTTGGAACTAATAGAATTAAATACAAATGATAATCAAGGTATGAGATATAGATTAACAGGATGGTTAGTCTGGTTAGGGGATAAAAAAAATTTTAATAAATTAATAAAGCAGTTCAAAGGTGAAGATTACTGCGGTTTTTATTTTGATCAAGCTTTATTTCATTTTAAATATGGTAATTTAGAGAAAGCTGCTGAATTTTTAGATTTAGGAGTTGAAAGAAATAGTTTAGTTATAGAACTTTTACTAGGAATAGAGGAAGTTCAAGGTATTCCAGAAGTTATGTCCTTTGGAGATGATAATGAAGCATTTAATTATATGATAAATAATAGAGATGTGTGGGAATGCACAGGTGGTTCGCTAGAATGGTTATGGAGTGAATACAAAAAGAGGGATGGAAAAGAAAGCTTTTTACCATTTGATTAGAATATAAATTTTATAATAAAGGCTATCTAAAAATTTTAGATAGCCTATTGATTTTTTAGCTATTAAATAAAAGTGGAATGTAGTAGCTATTGATTTTTATTTTCAGTTAATTCCTAAAATGTGTTATAATTAAAAAAAGAACTTTAAATAAAAAGAATATTAATAAAATAGATTAGGGAGAAAAAATGCCATATAAAATGAAATGGAATAAACTACTTTCACAGGAAAGTAGAAGTAAAAGAGGAAGAAATAAAAGTATAAATAGTAATGATCTAAGGACAGAATTTGAAAAGGATTATCATAGAATCCTGATAAGTGCTTCATTCCGTAGATTACAGGATAAAACGCAGGTTTTTCCTCTAGATAAAAATGACTTTGTCAGAACTAGGCTGACACATTCAATCGAGGTATCGTCATTTGCTAAGTCAATTGCACAATCGATATCAAATAGAATAATTAATGATAAAATAGATGAGAGCTTCTTGCCAGAAGATGCAAATTATATTTCAGACATACTTGCTAGTGCAGGACTGCTTCATGATATAGGAAATCCACCATTTGGACATTTTGGAGAGGATACTATTAGAGGATGGTTTGAAGAAAAACTGGAAGAAATGGTAATAGAAAACCCAATAACAAATAAATTTGAAAAATTGTCAGAGGTATTAAATCCACAAATGCGTGGAGATTTTTTAAACTTTGAAGGTAATGCACAGGCTATAAGATTAGTAGCAAAACTACACTTCTTAATAGATGAGAATGGAATGAACTTAACTTATGCCTTGCTAAATACACTGATTAAGTATCCTGTAGATTCACTAAATATAAATAAAAACAGTGGTAATATAAAAGATAAAAAAATGGGATATTATTTATCAGAAGAAGACTTATTTGAAGCAATAGTAGAAGGTACTGGAACACTAAATGAGAAAACAGGAGAGATATGTAGACATCCATTAACGTTTTTATTGGAGGCAGCTGATGATATAGCTTATTCTACAGCTGATATAGAGGATGGATTTAAAAAGGGATTTATAGTATTTGAAGACTTACTAAAGGTAATAGAACCTTTAAAAAATGTTGAAAATCCAAACCTATGCAGTTATCAAAAATTACTTTATTATAAAGAGAGAGCAATAGAAAAGAATTATGAGAAACCTGAGATGTATGCTGTACAAAGATGGATTATATTTGTTCAAGGAAGCATGATAAACTCAGCAGTTTATTCATTTATTAAGAATTATAAAAGTATTATGAGCGGCACTTATAAATATGACTTATTTGAAGATACATTTTCAGAAAACTTAGTAAAGATACTAAAAAGATTAGCTTCAAGTAAGATTTATACATCAGTTGCAATAATGAAGATGGAAATATCAGCAAATGCAATAATAAATTATTTTATGGATAATTTTATCCGAGCAGTATTATACTATGATACACCATTAAATGAAAAATACTTAAAAAGTATAGATAAGAGATTTTTAAATATGATTTCTGATAACTATTTACATATATATAGATTTTATGTAGCAAAGTTTGAGAAAAACTGTGACTCTGAAGAAGAATTATTTAGTTATAAATTATATTTAAGGTTATTACTGGTAACTGATTATATCTGTGGAATGACAGATACTTATGCTAAAACCTTATACCAAGAATTAACTGGAATAGTGTAATAATACATTTTATAATGTAAAGTGTGAAGAGAGAGCTTTTACAGAAGAATAAATTTTAATAGAAAAATCAAAAAAACTTCAAAGTAAAGTTTACATGGTTTTCTATAAATCCTTTTAAAGATGGTTTTAACTAATAAGATGTAAACTAATTTTATTTACAAAAGTAACAATATTATATATACAGCAATAAAATATTGATGAATTAGGAGTGATTTAGATGTTAAAAATAGGAAAAGGGAAATTAGATGGACTAAAAAAATTATCAAATCAAAATGGAGTAATTGGTGCATTAGCAATTGATCAACGTGGTTCAATAGAAAAAATGATATCAAAAGCTAAAGGAGAGGCTGCAAAAATAGAAGAAATAGAAGAGTTTAAAGAAGCTGTTTCAAAAGAGTTAACACCATATGTATCAGCTATTTTATTAGATTTAGAATATGGGAAACCAGCAATGAAGGCAAAAAATCCAGAAGCAGGATTACTTCTAGCTTATGAAAAGACAGGATATGATGCATCTACACCTGGGCGTTTACCAGACTTATTGGATGACTTATCTGCACTGCGTATAAAAGCTTATGGTGCAGATGCTGTAAAGTTATTAGTTTACTATGATCCAGATGAACCAGCAGAAATCAATGATATAAAGCATGCTTTTATAGAAAGAATAGGTGCAGAGTGTAAAACAGTTGATATACCATTTTTCTTAGAACCTGTTACATATGACAGTAAGATAGAGGATGCAAAAAGTTTACAGTATGCAAAAGTAAAACCAGATAAAGTAAAGAAAACTATTGCTGAATTATCAAAACCACAATACTTAATAGATGTTTTAAAATTAGAAGTACCTATAAATTTACACTTTACAGCAGGGTATACAGATGGAGAAACAGCTTACACTAAAGAAGAAGCGATAAATCATTTTAAAGAAGCAGCAGAGCTATCTAAGTTACCATTTATATATCTAAGTGCAGGAGTTACAGCAGAACAATTTAGACAGACAATAGAACTAGCTACTCAAGCTGGAACACCTTTTAGTGGAGTACTTTGTGGAAGAGCAACTTGGCAGGATGGTATAGATGTATATGGTAAAGAGGGTTTACAAGGTTTAACTACTTGGCTTAGAAAAGAAGGAAAAGAAAATGTAGTGGAGTTAAATACTCTTTTAGATAAGGGAGCCGTACCTTGGTGGACTATTTACGGTGGACTTGATAAAATAGAAGTAGTGAAATAAGGATATATAAAACTGTCTAAAACTAGACAGTTTTTTTCATGGAAGAATTTATTTGATTACAAATTGGAATAGGTTATATTATGTAAACTGTAAAACATTATACTTTCTCTTAAAGAATATTTTTAAATATGATTTACTATGATATTATTTGGATAATTTTCTTTAAATTCTTCCAAAATACAATAAACTGTAGAATACTTCACCGTAAATTTCTTTTCACTAAATAATGAAAAAATTTAAATCTTGGTAAATGGTAAAAATAGAGGTATAAATTAGTAATGAAGTATGTTGGAGGTATCTAAAATGAGTTTGAAGCAAAGGCATATAGAGATTTTGAATTTAATCATTCAAGATGATAGAAAATTAGATATAAAATATATTTCAGAATTTTTTAATGTGTCAGAAAGAAGTATCAGATATGATATAAAAGAAATAAATGAAGAGTTTTTTCAGAATGATGGGAATAACATACTTGAGATATATGAGAAAAAATTAATCTCAAATATCAAAAGAGAGGACTTAATAGCTCTAATTAAGCTAATTTTACCACAAAAATACATGTTTACAAGTGAAGAACGAACAGAGATATTATTACTTGAAATTCTATTATTTAGAGAAAAATTTACACTTCAAGAGTTATCAGATGAGTTATTAATTAGTAAGGCAACACTTAGAAAAGATATAAGAGATATAAATGATAATATAAAAGAGTATAATGTAAGTCTTCTTGTAAACAATAATCAAGGATATAAATTAGTGGGACAGGAAAGCGATATCAGAAAATTGATGATTAACATGCTGCACAAACACGGAGACTTAACTGAAGAGCTAGAAAATGAGAAGATAGATCAATTTAAAATAGTTGATTTAATTATTCTAGATAAAAAAAGAAAGTATTTTGAAAGTGAAGATATCAGCTTATATAAAAGCCTACTTTTAAAGATACAAAAGAAGACAAATAAAATCATAACAGATGAGGCTTATAATGCACTGCTACTTCATATAATAGTTACTAACAATAGAAA
>JAGOZX010000137.1 GCA_018058425.1 Sebaldella sp. | reverse complement strand
TATTTGCTTTTTAAAATAGCTCATAATTTTATAATTATATTTAATCAATACATGTAGTCATGAACATTGAAATTTTATCTTTATTCTAGAATTAATCTAACTTCTTTACCAGTTGTTTTGTATATGGAAGAAGTTGCTCTGTCTTTTTGACAATGCGTTTTTTTCTTCGAGTGGAGGTACAGGAATAAGCATTTTATTCAAAAGAGTCGGTCCATAGTACTTTATAGTTCCTCGTAGCCTTCTTCAAATTGTATACAACTACATACATTTACAAGTTTTTTAAAAGTACAGAATATGCTTCTATAGAATTCCATATTAAGCAAAAATAAGCCTACATTTCTGCAGGCTTATAATTTAAACTAAAAATTATTCTATAATATATTTCTTCTGATATTATTAATACCTTTTTAGAGTTTATATGATACAACTCTCATATTTTTTGTCTTATAAATTATCTTAATACCTTCTTAGATATCATAAGTAGACTTCCAGCAATTGATCCTATAATTATTACCACATTCCCTGTTTTATTATTTCTATTTTTTCTATTATTAGTATCTCTTATAAGGATATTTATTGTATCAATAGTTTCAAATATTTTTTCAAGAGTTTCATTTATTTTATCTTCTGACATTTCGTCATTATCCACTATTTCCTTTAGTTGATCAATTGTTTTCTGACTTGCTATAACTAAAGTTTTTATTAATTCACAGTCCTCCTGTATAAGTATATTTAAAGTATCTATTAACTTAACAGATATCTCTCTGTAATTGCTAATTTTGTTTATATAGAATTCTTGTTGATTTTTTTCTTTATCTTTATTGATTTTTTGAAGCTCTAAAAAGTCATCCTTTAATGATAATATTATTCTTCCAAATTTTTCTATCATTACTATCTCATTTCTCATTTTCATATCCCCCTCTTAATTAAGTAAAACAATTTCAATTCAAGTTATCACTTTTCTTATTTCAAAGTATATTCTTATTTTGTTCGCATGTCAATATATTTTAAAAAATTGTTTTCATTTTTTATTTTTTGTAAACAAAATCCCAAAACTGAAACAATTTGTTTTCATCTTGGGATTTAGAAATTTAACCTTATTCACTTTTTTTATTTCTTAATATATTCACTGCAGACTTTATTCTAGCTTCAACTGAAAGTTCTTTTATTACTTCAGGTAGGAAGTAATTTTCCAGTAGAAATTCTTCTAGAAAGTAATTAAATCCTTTTTCAATATCAGATAGTTGCTTTACTTTTGTTCCTTCCATTGAATTATCATGCATAAATTTCAATTTATCTTCGTCACTCAATTTAAGAAAATAAATCAAACTAGAAATAATTATATCACTAATAGGAAAATCGAATTCAGCTCCTGCTCTAGGTTTTAAAAGATAGTATATATACGATGGGATTCTAGCTCCAACACTATGAGTTTTAGGTGATTTTTTTTTCGTTTTTAAATAAAATTCGTTAGCTTCTTTTATTGTAACATCTGTACCACAGCCATCTTCTATAGTTTTCTTTAGATGTTCACGAGTCAACTCTTTATCAGGTTTAGGTATAATATTATTTATAAGATCTGACATTAACTTATAACCTCCTTTTATTATTAAGCTTTTCTTTATTATATCACTTAAGTTAACAAACATCTTTATAAACTAGCAAAAATATTATTAGTTTTCAAAATTAGTTTTCGTTAACACTTTAAGCATTCCGCTGAATCTCTAACACAGAAATAAAAAATTTTATACATTTTAAGTCAAGCATTTCCAATATAAGTACTAGAACTAATCATTTCCATTAAAAAATTTTTTTAATCGTTTTTCAACAGTTTATTTTAAAAAAGATCTTAGGTCTAACTACAAGATATATATGCTCTAACAACTAAAATGGACCTCTAGCTTAACTTCTAGGGGTCCATTCATTAAATTATTGTATTTTACAGTTTAACATCAATTAATTATTTCTTCTCCAAACATATGACCACAAAATCTACATTTCTTCGCTTTTATTTTAACCATTTCTGCACACATAGGACATTCTTTTTCTGTCACTAAGAAATCCTCCTCTTTTATAAAATCATCATTTTCACTATCCTTAATCTCTCTTTCATATTTTAAAATAATTTCTCTTTTCTCTTTTTTTAATTTTTTTATATCAATTTCTAAATTATTGATAAGCTCATTTAATTGATTGAATTTTTCTTTATCAAAACTTGTTCCACATAGGCCACCATAAAATATCAAACCCAAGAAAAATATAAAAGCTATAAATCCATTCATACCATTATCATTGCCTGACTCAAAAGTTAACAATATACATATCAAAAAAATTAAAACAGAAATAATTAATCCTAAATATAGAAAAAATCTAATAAAACTTTTGGAATTTTTAGCTAAAACTATTTGCTTCTTTTCTTCTTCATATAAATTTAACTCTTCCTGTAACATCTTAATTCGCTCATCTAAAGTTTCATGAATACTTATTGTTTTTTTAAAACTATTCATATCTCTAACCCACCTTATATTTATTTAGTAAAATAACAATATCACTTTTTCTACATTTTAATTTTAAAATTAAATATTTTAACTCATTGGTTGTGAGTGATTGCCCTCTATCTATTTGATAAATTTTAAAAATGTATTCAGTCAACCTCAGTCTATCTTGATATTCAAATTCGTCATTGAATTCATCCTTTAAAAACTCCATATATAGCGTTTCATAATAATGCTCGTCATTAAAATACAAAATCTCATCAAGTTTAATTCCTAAATTCTCATAAAACAATTTATCAAAATTCTCATTAATAAAGTCATTATATAAATTATTTTTATTTTCAAGATATTTCTTCAATAACATATTTACTATTAAAATAATAGAAACCTCTTTTTTTTGATAATTACTTAGTTTTTCATAAATTTCAAGTCTACTTGTAATTCCTAAATACATCCCTAATAAATACTCCATTTCTTTACTCCCCCACTTTAATTTTAGATAATAGACTTTAATCGATAAAATAAAAATAAGTCCTGTTATTACATATTTATCTTCTTTATCAGTTGTTTTGTTTTTGGAAGAATTTCCTCTATCTTTTCCACAATACGCTTTTGTTCATCTAGTGGTGGTAGTGGAAATACTGCCATTTGTCCATCAGTTGTGCCTAACCTTGGCATCTTTACTCCATAAGAACACTTTACAGTATAATTGATAAAATATGGATTCATTAGAACTATTTGAGCATATCTATTGTAAATATTCATCCCAAAGTCTAAAGGCAATATTTCTGAAGTAGAGTAACCATCTTCGTCAGCTATTACAACCTTGTTTAAATATGGACGCAATTTACTATACAATATATTGCCTTCATTAAAGATATGTTTACTACTACTGGATTTTATATCCTTCATTCTTTTTTTATTCAATACTCTCCCTGAATCTTTTTCTATATCTTCTAAGTCAAGAATCCATGCATCATTAGGAATCTTTGTTACAGGAATAGAATTACATTTTCCATAGTTACACAATTCCCCCAACCTAACCCACTTCCAACTTTCAGGAATATCAAATGGAATTTCATCCTCTGTAATCTCTGGAAGTGCCTTGGTCTTTTTAATCTTGCCTTCCTTAATTAGCTTTTCTTTTTCTACTTGTATCTTCTGATAAAGTTCTTCTGCTGTTCCTTCTTCTTCTCGCTGCTCTACTAATTTTCCTTGGATGGCATATTGCAAAATAGACTTTTGCATATCTTCTGGGAACTTTTTATTCAGCTCCTCCACCTCAGTATAGGCTTTATCATACTTTTCTACATAAGGCATTAGTTCTTCAATCTTTTCTACGATACGCTTTTGTTCTGTAAGTGGTGGTAATGGTAAAAGTAGTTTCCCCAAAGTTGTGCTATTTACATTTGGCTGCCCTGTTCCCATTGAACCAGCTTTTAATTGTAGCCAGTATAAGGGACTTTCCATAAACTTTTTTAAAAACCCTTCATTAATATTATTCACAGGTATAACTCTAATTAAGTATGATGCAAAAACAGATTTATCGTTTAATGAATCAACAATATATGTTTTACCAATCGTGCCACCAGTTCGTGCAATCATTATATCCCTATTATTAAGTCCATAAGCTTTAAATTCTTTATCTTTCACATCACAAAAAGGAACATCATTCCATTCAACTCTATTGTTTTGAATATCAGTTATTCTGAGAAGTTTACAGTTTCCTTTCTCTTTAGCTGACGATGTGTACCCATAATGAATATTATGGCTTACATCAGCTAACCTAACCCACTCCCAACTTTCAGGAATGTCAAAAGGAATTTCATCTTCTGTGATTTCTGGAAGTGGTTTTTCTTTCTTAATTTTCTTTTCTTTAATCAGCTGTTCTTTTTCTGCTTGTATTTTCTCTATTAATTCCTTCGCAGTACCTTCCTCTTCTCTTTGCTCTACAAGTTTTCCCTGTATAGCAAGTTGAAGGATACTGTTTTTTAAGTCTTGTGCCTTCATATCAATTACCTCCAAGCATAGAAGTAATTTTCTCTAGTACATGGTCTATTTCAGTATTTAAAGAGGCTCTTTTTTCTTGGTATTCTAAAATAAGATCCATGGGTTCTAGGATAACTTCCTCTTCATGAGGGAAACCACAAAGGTCTATGTTATAGTTTTTTGCTGCTATTTCTTCTACTGTATATTTCTTTGCTTTTGGAAAACCATCCACTTCTATTTCTTCTCTATTATCCCACCAGTTAAGAGCTTCGTTAAAATGCTCTAGCTTCATAGGTCTTGTCTTTGAGAAGTTTTTGTAGCCTTCTGGCATATCTACTCTATAGAACCATGTTTCTTTTGTTGGCTCTGTGTTATCAAAGAATAGGATATTTGTTCTAATTGATGTATATGGTGCAAATACGCTATGGGGC